>DATCFS010000316.1:0-10523 GCA_036509375.1 Acidimicrobiales bacterium | reverse complement strand
CCCGGGCCCAAGCGCACGTCACCCACGCCCAATACGTGAAGCTCACCGGTAAGCAGTTCTTCCCGCACCTCATCGAATCGTCCTTCCACCACGGATTGGTCATTGTCTTCAGCGCCGCGATTCTGATGTCCGTCATCGGCGCGGTGTGTTCGGCCCTTCGCGGCGAGCGCTTCGTGCATCAGGACCAGTCACTTCGCGAGCACGCGGGGGATATGGCGTCGTCTTCTGGTGCCGTGCCGGGCGAGATCGCCTTCGAAAGCGACGTCGTACGATGAGCCCGTCGTCAATGACGTCAACCGAAGTGTCAACCGAGACGGCCGCGCGACTTCGACTCATCTTGATGCGACTTGCCCGCGCACTTCGCCGCCAGCAGAGCGCCGGTCTGGCCCCGTCACAGATGTCGGCGTTGGCCACGGTCGAGGAGTTTGGGCCGCTTCGCATCAGCGCGCTCGCCAGTCACGAGTCGGTGGGAGCGCCGGTCGCCACGCGTGTCGTGGCGAGTCTCGAGGAACTCGGCCTCGTGAAGCGGACCGACGACCCCCACGATGGAAGGGCCTGTCTCGTTGAACTGACGACAGAAGGTCAATCGACCCTTTCGACGGTGTGGAATGAGCGCACGATTGGTCTCGGTGCACGATTGGAAAGCCTCACGAAAAGCGAACGTGCCCTCGTCGTGGCGGCACTGCCCGCGTTAGAGAAGATTGCTCGCGAGAACTAGAGGGCGCGTCAGTACCACAACCTGAGAGGTCGATCGGCTACGCGCTTACTGGCACGTCACTCGAACAGAACTTGCACTTGGTGGCGGCGAGAGGTAGGCCGCCCGAGAGACAACTGGGGCACTCCTTGGTCGCCGCCGGGGGACCGAAGACGGTGGTGCCGCGTCGCTGCATGTACGAGCGGTACGGCACGACGATGACGAAGTAGACGACCGCCATGAAGACGACGAAGTACACCATCGCCGAGATGAACGCGCCCACGTTGATGCGTTGGCCGTTGAGCGTCCAGCCGAGGCCGTTGCCCGACGAACCTCCTCCGGCGAGGGAGTTGATGAGCGGCGTGATGATGTTGTCGGTGAACGCCTTGATCAAGGTGCTGAACGACAGCGCGACAACCAGTCCCACGGCGATCACAATCAGCTCGCCCTGCATGAGGAAATTCTTGAATCCCTTCATCGCTCTCCTTTGACAGCAACGTCCGACACCTTCGGACTCTGGTCACTCAGATTCATAGCAAACGTGAACCCACCTATCCGACCATGGACGTGCACGTTCCACTCACGAACCATCGGCGTCACCCGCGTAGCGATGATAAAACGGTGGCACGCAAAGCGGGGAGCGAATGTCCAGCGTTATTGAGGTCGCCGGGATGACGAAACGCTTCGGGACGTTGACCGCCGTGAACGACATCTCATTTCACGTCGAGCGCGGCGAAATTTTCGGTCTACTCGGGAAGAATGGAGCGGGTAAGACGACCACGGTCGAAATACTTGAGGGCTATCAAACCCCCGATGCCGGAGTTGTGCAGGTCCTCGGCGTCAACCCGAAAGCCGGGGGTGGCGTATGGAAGGATCGAATCGGCCTCGTCCTGCAGGAATCGGATTTCGATCCGATCCATACAGTCGCCGAAACGATCCAACTCTTCGCGGGATTCTTTTCCAAACCCCGGAGTTTGGAAGAGACGCTCGAGCTCGTTGGTTTGAGCGACAAGGCCCATACCCGAATCGGACGACTCTCGGGTGGACAGAAGCGGCGCGTCGACGTCGCCATGGGCATTGTCGGTTCGCCCGAACTGCTCTTCCTCGACGAACCAACGACGGGATTCGACCCGGCCGCGCGGCGCGAGTTCTGGGCGATGCTCGAAGGACTACGGGCCACCGGGACATCCATTGTTTTGACGACGCACTACATGGAAGAGGCGCAACATCTCTGCGACCGCATCGCCATCATGTCGGAGGGTCGGATCGTTGCCGAAGGAACGTCGTCGTCGCTCATTTCGCTCGCGGGAGCGACGTCGATTCGCTTCACGCGTTCCGACACGGTTCACCTCGTCCAACTCGTTCGAGAGACGGAGATTGATTTCCGACTCCTCGGCGACGTCGTGTCGGCAACGGTCGACGACGCGCAGGCCTCGCTGCTGCGCCTACTGCGGTGGTGCGAACGCGACGGCGTCGCACTCGACGGCATCGAGGTTGTTCGTCCAACGCTCGACGACGTCTTCTTGAACGTGACGGAGGAACCGAAGTGAGATTCATCCGACTCTCACTTCGCCAGGCTGGTTTCAATTTGCAGGGCTATCTGCGCAGTTCGCGCACCGTCATATTCGGTGTTGTAATGCCGGTGGGATTCCTCGTGCTCTTCAACTCAGTGTTCGGAGGAAAGTTCAAGTTCGTACCGGTCGACGGACACTTCGTGTCGACGATCGCGTTCTACACCGGAGGACTCACGACCTACGGCGTCATGCTTGGTTCATTCACTGGAATACTCGTCGCGGTGGTCGGCGCCCGTGAAGCGGGGTGGTTGAAGCGCTACCGGGGCACGCCAACGCCCTCGGGTGTGTTCCTCGCGGGCGAGATCATCTACCTCTTCGTGACGTCGCTCGGCCTCATTGTCGTAATGTTCGCGGTCTCGGATCTCGGCTACAACCTCTCGCTGCGGGCTGCCGTCCTGTTGACCATTCTCTGTTACACGGCGCTCGGCGTCTTTACGTTCGCGGCGATGGGACTCGCACTAACCAGGGTCATCACAACCTCGGAGATGTCGGGATCGGTCGGCCCGTTCACTGTCGTCATCCTCAGTTTCGTGAGCGGCGTCTTCCTTCAACCGAATCTTCTGCCGCACTGGCTCCTCAACTTCTCTTCGTACCTACCGCTGGAACCGCTCGTCAGTTCAATGCAGCACACACTCGCCGCCTCCAGCGGGACGGGGTTCGAGTTGCGCACCTTCGTCGTACTCGGTATCTGGGGCATCGTGAGCTTCGCCATTGCCCAAAGGACCTTCACGTGGGAGCCCCAGCGGCGTTGAACGCGCGCTGGGTTTAAATCGCCGATTGCTTCGGGAGTCCGAGAACTCGTTCCCTGATGATGTTTCGCTGCACGGCCGACGTGCCGCCACCGATGGTGAGCGCCTGGGAGTAGAGGAAACCGAACCACCACTGCGAGCCTTCAGCGCCGTCGCTGCCACCGGGACCTCGACCGTCGAGCATGCCGGCCGAGCCCGCCAGGCGGTTGGCCAGTGTCATGACCTCTTGCCCGTGGTCGTCGGCGAGTGCCTTGCGCACGCTCGCTTCCGCACCCGGTTCGCGACCGGCCTGCGCCGCCGACACCAGCCGCAGTCGCAGTAGACGAAGTATCTCTCCGTGGGACCAACACTTGACGAGGTCGTCGCGCTCGACGCCAGTGTGCGCGACGTCGTGGTCGCGAACGTAGGCAACGAGGTCGTCGGCTGTGGGACCACGGCCCCAGAGGACGCCCTCGCCCGAAAGTGAGACGCGCTCGTTGCCGAGCGTCACTTTGGCCAGACGCCAACCGTCGTTCACGTCGCCGATCAAATAATCGGCTGGCAAACGGACTTCGTCGAGAAAGACCTCGTTGAAGGCGTGGTCGCCGGTGATGTCGATGATGGGCCGAATCGTGACGCCCTCGGCCTTCATCGGACAGATGAAG
Source organism: Acidimicrobiales bacterium (assembly GCA_036509375.1). Classification (GTDB taxonomy): domain Bacteria; phylum Actinomycetota; class Acidimicrobiia; order Acidimicrobiales; family RAAP-2; genus RAAP-2. Next base: position 6,862 of record DATCFS010000316.1, on the reverse strand, counting down.
TAACTGATGCCCTTTTGTGGAGCGCCCTCCTTCGACGTGCGAGCGAGCAGGATTCCCCAGGTCGCAAGATGGGCGTAACTGGTCCAGACCTTCTGCCCGGTGACGACCCACTCGTCACCATCACGCACCGCCGATGTCGTGAGCGACGCGAGGTCGCTGCCGGCGTTCGTTTCGCTGAAGAGTTGACACCAGAACTCGTCACCGCTGAGCAGGGCCGGCAGCCAACGTTGTTGCTGCTCATCGGTGCCGGCGTAGAGAATCGTCGGTCCGGCCCAACCAATGCCAATGGGATTGATCGGTCGATGGACGTCGGCCCGACGCAACTCGTCGTCGATCAAGAGTTGGTAATCGGGATCGGCGTCGAGGCCCCACGGTCGTGGTAGGTGCGGTGCCACGAGTCCGGCGTCGGCGAGCGCTCGTCCGGTGGGATGAGGGTTCTGGGCGAGCCACTCGCGAAGCGCGATGCGGCGGGGGTCATCGGTGTCGCCGGTGTCGTCCGAGACAATCACGGTCATTGGTGCGAGAAGGCCGCGTCCCTCACCGTCGAGTTCCGCTAAAGCTTCGGTCGACTTCTTCATCACTACCTCCTCACCCAAAGTACTCGGGGTACCCGGGCGCTGCTCCGGCACCAACCCGGGCTTCGTTCAGAGGTTTTCGAGGAACTTCGTGACCGCGCCCGGAATCTGCGAGGCCGTGGCGTACGTTTCCAACGTCGAGCCGGCGCGTCCGTGTAGGTGCGCCGCGAGTGCCGCCGCCTCGAATGGTTGGTGGCCTCGAGCAATCGTGGCGCCGATGAGTCCGGAGAGCACGTCGCCGCTACCGGCCGTGGCGAGCGTTGGCGTCCCCGAGACGACGACACGAACTCGTCCCGTTGGGTCGGCGATGATCGTCGTAGGACCCTTCAGCAGGACCACGCAGCCGGAGTCGCGCGATAACCGTTTCACCGCGTCGATGCGGTTGTTCGGTACGGGTGCGCCGGTGAGGCGCGCGAATTCGCCGTCGTGGGGCGTGAGCACCCACTGGCGATCGGACGGAAGCGAGGCAGGGAAGAGCGAGGCGTCCAGTCCGTCGGCGTCAAGGACCACGGGCACCTCCACACCGACTAAGCACTCACGTAACCATTTCGCGGTGCCTTCACCGAGACCCGGTCCGGCGACGAGCGCCCGACAGCGGGGCTCGATGTCGTCGCCTCCACTGTGCACGATCTCGGGCGGCAGTTCGACGAGGCTCGCGACGTCGCCGCGGCTCGTCAGTCGGACCATTGAGGCGCCACCGGCCAACGCGCCGCGAACCACGAGACTGGCCGCTCCGGGCATCAGTGTCGACCCGGCGAAGACCTGCACGGCGTGCGTCCACTTGTGGTCGCTGCCGGACTGCTCGATCAACCCGACGAGGTCGTCGTCATCGATCACGCCATTGTGAAACTCCTCAACGATGCCGAGGCTCGCGAAGTGGAGTTCGCCTACGAAGAAGGCGGCGGGACCAATGACGTGCGCGGGTTTCACGGCGCCGAGTGCGAGGGTGACGTCAGCGGCGACCGGTTCGCCAAAGAGCTCGCCCGTGTCGGCGTCAACGCCCGACGGCAGGTCGACGGCCAAGACCAAGCTCTCTTCGGGGATGTTCGGTGCGACGTAGGGGCGCGAACAGCCAAGTCCGAATGCCGCGTCGATCACGAGCGCGTAGCCCTCGAGCGCCGTTGGCTGTTCGGCGACGTTGATGACGTCGACCCGGGCACCGCGTGAGGTGAGCCACCCCGCGGCCACCCGTCCGTCGGCGCCGTTCAGACCCGGTCCGACGACGACCGCGACGCGCGCTCCGTAACACGAACCGAGCATTGCTGCGGCCTCGAGGGCCACGGCCGTACCGGCGTCGCGCACGAGGGCGTCCACGCCACGGCGAGCGGTCGCGACGGCATCGGCTCGGCGCATCTCGTCGGTCATGAGGAGTGGTATCAACGAGAGAGCCGCTCAATTGGATTGCCCAGCACGCAGAACATCGTGAAGTCCTCCTCGACCATTCAAGGCAACTCTAAGTCACGGCCCTTGTGACCAATCGGGCCGTCTCATGGTCCGATTGCCCGGCCCGCCTTCGTAGGCTGAGGGGGTGGAACGCGCGCTCATCAACTCCGACGACGCTACGGAACCGGGGCGCGATGCCAAGGCCCTGACGGCCATGCCGTCGACCAATCAATTCGAGCGCGCGGCCGGCGCCCTCTACGGGCTCGCCATCGGTGACGCGCTCGGGATGCCGACGCAAATGATGACGAGGGAAGAGGTCGTCAGCGTGTTCGGGACGTTGCTGGTCGACTTTGAACCAGCGCCCAGTGACCATCCGATTGCCGAGGGGATGACCGCTGGGCGGATCACCGACGACACGGAGCAGGCCATGTTGCTCGCCACCCAACTCATCGAAGGAGAGGGCGACGTCGACGTGCGTCGATGGGCCGACGCACTGATTGCGTGGGAGGAGGCAATGAAGGCCAAGGGCTCCCTGGACCTACTCGGTCCCTCCACCAAACGTGCGATCGCCGCGTTACTCGACGGCGGTAGTCCTGAAGAGGTCGGTAGCCGCGGTGACACGAACGGCGCCGCGATGCGTATCACGCCCGTCGGTATTTCGGTCAGCACGAACAACCTCGATGATTTGGTGTCGAGCGTCGTTATGGCCAGTCGCCTCACGCACAACACCAGTGTGGCCCTCGCCGGCGCGAGCGCGGTCGCGGCGGCGGTGAGCGGTGGCGTCGAAGGCGCGACGATGGAGGAAATGATCGAACTCGCCTGTGATGCGGCCGTGCTCGGATCGCGTCGCGGTCACTGGATAGCCGGTGCCGACGTCGCCGTTCGAATTCGTTGGGCGATTCAATTGGTAGAGGGTTTGAATGCCGAAGGGGTCGTCGACCTTCTGCCGATTCTGGTCGGCACGAGCCTCGCCACGTGGGAGTCGGTGCCCGCGGCGTTCGCGGTCGCCAGCGAGTTTTGGCGAGAACCGTGGCTCGCCTGTCGAGTGGCGGCGTCACTCGGCGGAGACAGTGACACGATTGCCGCCATGACGGGCGCGATCGTCGGATCACTGCGGGGCTGCAACGTCTTCCCGGAGAAGGCTCGTGAGACGGTGGCCAACGAGAACGAACTCAATCTTGGTGAGATGGCCACGAAACTCTTGGCGCTGCGTAATCGCGGTGTCGTTCTCACTGCGTGAGCTCGACCCATCGCTTTGTTCTCGTCGACGCCGTGGTCGTCGACGTCGTCCTGAGCGTCAACAACTTGCCGGTCCGCGGCGCGGACGTGGCCGTGAACGCGAGCAGTTCATTCGCGGGGGGCGGATTCAATGTCATGGCGGCGGCGTCGCGACTCGGTCTTCCGGCGGTCTATGGCGGGGTCCTCGGTTTCGGTCCCTTCGCGACCATTGCGCAGAATGCTCTTCGCGATGAAGGGATCGTGGTGGCTCTTCCACCGGCCACCGGACTGGACACGGGGTTCGTCGTCGCCATGGTCGAACCGGACGGCGAGCGGACCTTCGTGACCGGGAGTGGGGCGGAGTCGACGCTCACGACGTCACAACTTGACGATCTGAGCATTACGGGAAGCGACGTCGTGTACTTTTCGGGCTACGTGCTCTTGCACGAGAGCAACGCAGTGGCGCTGGTCGACATGTTGGCGCGCCTTCCCGCTGAGACACTGTTCATCTTTGATCCGGGGCCCCTCGTCGACGACATTGCCGAAACGCATCTCGACGCGGTCCTCGAGCGGGCCGATTGGTTTACCTGCAACGAACGCGAAGCCGAGTTGCTCACCGGTCGAGAACCGCGAATCGCCGCGCGCGAACTCGTAGGGCGCCTCGCGCGCGGGTCGGTCATCGTTCGATGTGGGTCCGACGGTTGCGTCGTCGCCCTTCGTGAAGGCGAGACTCGTGCCGTCGCTGGCTTTGACGTGACGGTGGTTGACTCCAACGGAGCAGGCGACTGTCACGTTGGTGCATTTTCCGCGCTACTCCTCGAAGGGCGCGATCCTTTCGAGGCGGCACGATGGGCAAATGCGGCGGCGGCCCTCTCGGTCGCGCACCACGGACCGGCGACCGGCCCAACGATGCGCGAGCTGGAGATCTTCATGATCGGAAAGTAACGGAGCCGTTTCCAGTTACGGCGAGGGTCGCACCGACCACTGACTGTTCAGTTCAAGAGGCCCAGCGGTCGTGATTACCGCACCGGTAATCACGTCTCAGAAGAAGACCGAACAGAGTTCGTAGACCTCGCTCGGAACTTGGCGTTGTCCGCCAATGACAGTTGAGATTGGTGTCAGGACTACATTGTTGTCGCGCACGACGGGAATCATGCCGAACTTTCCGGCGAGGACCGCTTCGTAGGCGCCCGCGCCGACGCGCGTCGACCAGATGCGGTCGTGCGCAGTGGGGCTACCGCCTCGTTGGAGGTGACCGAGCACCGTGGTACGTACTTCGACTTCGCTGTGCTCTTCAATCTTTGACGCGACGAACGCACCGACCCCTCGCGTGGCGAGTCGGACGCCACCCACTCCTTCAGTTGAGAGCTCGCCCTTCTCCGTACCGCCGAGTGTGGCGAGATTGACACCCTCAGCGACGACCACGATGGAGAACGCGAGTCCGGCGGCCCGTCGGCGCTCGAGGTGGATCATGATGTCATCCATCGTTACTGGGAATTCAGGAATCACGATCATGTCGGCGCCGCCGGCGAGGCCACCCATCGCGGCCACCCAACCGGTGAGTCGACCCATTGTTTCGACCACCATCACGCGGTGGTGCGACGCGGCCGTCGTGTAGAGCCGGTCAATGGATTCGGCCACGATGCTGATCGCGGTGTCGAAACCAATGCAGTAGTCGGTATTCAAGAGATCGTTGTCGAGCGTTTTCGGTACACCGACAATCGGGGCACCGCGTTCGGCCAACCACGAAGAGATTCGATGGGTACCGTCGCCCCCAATGGAAATGAGGGCGTCGAGGTGTTCGTCAATCGCCTTCAGCACTCGCTCGCGGCCACCTTCGGGATTGTCGAGGTTGTAGCGCGCGGTTCCGAGCAGGGTCCCACCCTGGGCAATCACTCCCTGGAGATCGCTCGCGACGAGCGGTCGCCCGGCGTAATCTGCCGCCAAACCGGCCCATCCATTGGCGATGCCAATGACTTCGTGGCCGTCGCGAATGGCCATTTGACCAATGGCCCGAATAGCGGCATTGAGTCCGGGCGCGTCGCCTCCAGCCGTTAAGACACCGATTCGCATTGCACTTCCTCCAAACCCAACTTGGATTAAGTCTACGAGAGCACGGGAGGGACACAATGACCGTGCTGAGGAAGTGATCCGAGCGACGAAACCCTGCAGCGTGAGATTGCTGAAGCCCTTACCCCCATCGTTGCGGGCGCCTGCGTCCTCTTCTCACTCGACCACGTCGCCCTTTCGGTGGCGCGTAATGCAGTGCGAAGCGGCGCCTTGCGCAGCGCAGCCATGGTGCTCGCGACGATCACGGACGCCGCGATGGTGGCCGCTCTCGAGTGGGGCCTGTTCCTCATCGTGAAGAGGACCTGAACTCAAAGAGGATCTAGACGTTCGTACTCTCTTGTTGGCGAACCGCACCCTTGGTGAAGAGCACGGTCGCAACGAAACTGAGCACGAGAGCCGCGAGCACGCCAAGGTTGGCGTAGGCCCACTGACCGGATTTCGTCCCCAGATGGAGCGGGGATAACAGGTAGCCCTGCCACGTCAACCACGACGCGAGACCGTTAGTCACTAGGCCCCAGCCGATGAAACTCGTAATGACCGTCGTCGCGATCGGGAAGAGTCGCACGTCGCCGTAGCGGCCGGAGTTGGCGAAGAGATCGGCGTCGGCGTAGTCCTTGCGTCGAAGCACCAGGTCGCCGAGGAACACGCCGCACCACGCCGCTATGAGGACACCGACCGTGATGAGAAAGCCCTCGAATTGGTAGAGGAAGTTCTTGGCTACGAAAATGATATAAATCGTGCCGATCAACATGACCACACCGTCCACGCCCGCGGCGGCGTAACGCGGAATCTTGAGGCCCGCCGACAGTAGTGCGAGGCCCGAGGAGTAAATGTCGAGCACTGCACCGCCGACGAGTCCGAGTACGGCGACGATAACGAAGGGCACGAGGAACCAAGTGGGAAGCAGTTCGGCGAGCGCTCCGACCGGATCATTCTGAACTGCAGTATCAAGGGTCGAAGAGGAGCCGGCCAAGAGGAGTCCGAAGACAATGAGGAAAATCGGGGCAATCGCCGATCCGAACGTGGTCCACCACACGACGCCACGGGTCGACGCGTTGCGCGGCAAATAACGCGAGTAGTCGGCCGCGACGTTCACCCAGCCAAGTCCAAAACCCGTCATGACGAGCACCAGGGCGCCGATGACGCTCTGAATTGATCCGTTGTGTAAGGAAGAGATCGCGTGCCAGTTGATCTTGCTCCACGTGAGGGCGATGAAGAGAATCGTCAGGACGCCGGTCACGACGGTGATGACCGCCTGCATCCTCATAATGAGGTCGAAGCCCATGACGCCGCCGCCAACAATCAGCGCACCGACCACGATGATGGCGCCAACCTTGACGCCGTCGCCACCGCCCCAGCCAATGCGCGTGAAGACCGTTGAGGTCGCCAGCACCGCGATGACCGTGAGGAAGATCTCCCAACCGACACAGAGCAACCAGGAGATGAAGGCCGGCAGACGGTTACCCCTGACGCCGTAGGCGGCCCGGCTGAGCACCATGGTCGGCGCCGAACCACGCTTGCCGGCCGTCGCGATGATGCCGCACAACACGAAACTGATGATGACCCCGATAAGTCCGACGACGACAGCCTGGAAAAATGAGATTCCGAATCCGAGG
>DATCFS010000315.1:0-3084 GCA_036509375.1 Acidimicrobiales bacterium | reverse complement strand
ATTTACGGGACCGGTCCACCGGTCGGACAGCCGGCCCAACCGTCATCGGACGGACTGGCTCATCTCAGCCTCGTCACGTGCGCTGGCACCTGGATGCCGAGCCTCGACACCCACAACGAGCGCCTCGTCGTCTCCGCCGTTCGAATTCGCTGATTGGCCGTGCGGATCGGCGCTCGTCGGTCGCACATTTGCGCGTCGCGCGTAGATTGAGTTCAACGCGCAGTGGTAGGGATGGCGACGTGGCAGACGACTCTTACGACCTCGGGACCGACGGATTCGCCAACGGTGAGCGTTACGACTCGGTCCGTCCCGACTATCCCCGTTCAGCCGTTGCGTACCTCGTAGATGCCCTGGGCATCGACAGTGACGCGCACGTCGTCGACCTCGGCGCCGGCACCGGCATCTTCACCAATCAGCTCGTACCGTTCGGTCCACGAATCACCGCCGTCGAGCCGACGGCGGGCATGCGTGACGTCCTCGCGAAGCGCCTCCCGTCGGTCACGGTCCTCGAAGGGCGCGACGTGGCGATCCCGCTCGAGAGCGGCTCGGCCGACTGCGTCATCGCGGCGCAGGCCTTTCACTGGTTTGACGCTCCTCTCGCCTTGGAGGAGATTCACCGCGTGCTCGTCGATGGCGGACGCCTGGGTCTCGTGTGGAACGAACGCGACGAGTCCGTGGTGTGGGTCGCCGACCTCGGACGGGCTATGCAATGGCCGCAGTTTCAGCCCTACGAGGTGGGGAGGGACTTCTCGCCGGTCATTGCCGCGGGACCATTCGTCAACGTTGAGCGCAGAAAGTTTGCTCACCGGCAGGTGCTTCGTCACGAGCAACTCGTCCAACGCGTCCTGTCGACCAGTTACATCGCGGTGATGTCTGAGGATGAACGGGCCGACTTGATGGCTGAGGTCGCGAACGTCATTCGCCGTCTCCCCAACCCGGTGGAACTTCCCTACGTGACGGACGTGTATCGCGCAACGGCGACGCTCCGTTAGCGCGAAGTGGACAACGCGTTCACCGAGCGGCCGAACGCGTCGAGCGCCATCTCCTCGAGGACTGCTCTCGTTGTTTCGGTGTCGCGATGGGCCGCGCTATGGGGCGTGGAGTTGAGAAGTCCGAAGACCGCCTGAATCTTCGTTCGCGCGACCATCTCGGACGCGGTCGTGTCAATCGAGCGGAGCACGTCGACCCACACTTCGAGGTAGGCGCGTTGGAGGCGGCTCACGGTTTTCGCGTCGTCGACGGCGAGACTCGCAAAGTCGTGATCTTGAATGCGAATAAGGTCGCGGTCGCGAAGTGCGAACTCGGTGTGGAACGCAATCAGTTGGTGCAGGGCATCGAAGGCAGAAGAGGCGCGTGCCACGTGGGCCGATCCCTCGTCGAGCAGTTGTTCACTCACCTTGATCAGAAGGTCGGCGAGTAGCAGTTCCTTGCTGTCGAAGTGTCGGTAGACCGCCGGACCACTGACGCCCGCCTCGGCGGCCAGGTCCTCGATCGAGACGGCGCGAAAACCTCGCTCGGCAAAGAGACGACTGGCCGCAGTGAGCAACTGCTGGCGTCGCTGCGCCTTTAGTTGACTTCGTTTCGTCGCTTCCTTCACTTCACCGCCGCCTCTGGACTCGTCGTCGTGTCGCTGGTACACTATTTCAGTTAATCAATACTAACTCAAATGGGGGCCGCGTGGAAGAGCTGACCAGCACCGCTAACCGCCGCAGCGAGGCGTTTTTGCGCAACGTCGACGCGCATACGTCCCTGGCGGCCGAATTGGTGGAACGAACCGCGCGTTCGTCGCGTGGTCCCGAGGCGTCGAGGGAACGGCACGTTGCGCGGGGCAAATTGCTACCACGCGAGCGCGTCGACACGCTCCTCGATCGCGGCAGTCCCTTTCTCGAACTCTCCGCACTCGCCGCCAACGATCTGTACGACAACGAGTCACCGGGGGCCGGCATCATCACCGGGATCGGCCGCGTGAGCGGTCGCGAGTGTGTCGTTGTCGCCAATGACGCCACCGTGAAGGGCGGCACCTACTACCCGATGACGGTGAAGAAGCATCTTCGCGCGCAAGAGATTGCGCTGGCCAATCACCTGCCTTGCATCTACCTCGTCGACTCGGGTGGGGCGTTTCTTCCTCGCCAGGACGAGGTCTTCCCCGACCGCGATCACTTTGGTCGCATCTTCTTCAATCAGGCGACGATGAGCGCGAAGGGCATAGCCCAGATCGCCGCCGTGCTCGGTTCGTGCACGGCCGGCGGGGCGTACGTTCCCGCGATGTCCGACGAGACGGTGATCGTGCGCGACCAGGGGACCATCTTCCTGGGCGGGCCGCCGCTGGTGAGGGCCGCAACCGGTGAGATCGTCACTGACGAGGACTTGGGCGGGGGAGTGTTGCACGCCCGAATCTCCGGCGTTGTCGACCACCTGGCCGACGACGACGCGCACGCCCTCGCCATTGTTCGTTCGATCGTGGCCACCCTGCCACCCCGGTCCCCTCGACCGTGGGAGGTGCGCGCGAGCATCGAGCCGGTCGTCGACCCCGACGATCTCTACGGCGTCGTGCCGGTTGACGCCCGTACGCCCTACGACGTACGTGAAGTGATCGCTCGGCTGGTCGACGGGAGTCTCTTGCACGAATTCAAGGCCGAGTACGGTACCACGTTGGTGACGGGATTCGCGCACCTCATGGGCCATCCGGTCGGCATCGTCGCCAACAACGGCGTCCTGTTCTCCGAGTCGGCGTTGAAGGGCGCCCACTTCATCGAGCTGTGCGACCAACGAAAGATTCCACTTCTCTTCCTTCAGAACATCACCGGCTTCATGGTGGGGCGCGAGTACGAGGCCGGCGGAATCGCCAAGCACGGCGCCAAGATGGTGAACGCGGTGGCGTGCGCGCGAGTGCCCAAACTCACCGTCATCATTGGCGGCTCGTTCGGCGCCGGGAACTACTCGATGTGCGGGCGCGCCTACGGCCCGCGTTTCTTGTGGATGTGGCCGGGGGCACGGGTCTCGGTGATGGGTGGCCCGCAAGCGGCTGCCGTGCTCTCCACGATCCGCCGGCAGCAGATCGAGGACGGCGGGGGCACCTGGACA
>DATCFS010000314.1:0-4571 GCA_036509375.1 Acidimicrobiales bacterium | reverse complement strand
CATCGCCTTCGGGTTCCTCGTCGTGATGCTGCTCATCAAGCCCAACGGCCTCTTCGTGCGAGGTCGCGCGCAAACGGTGCGTGCCTGATGTTGCAGTACTGGACCGCAATCCTCACGGAGGCCACGATCTTCGGCGTACTGGCTCTCGGCATCGACATGATTTGGGGCTGGGCCGGTGATTTCGATCTCTCGGCCTACGCGTACTTCGCCCTCGGTGTCTACATGACCATCATCCTGACGGTGGGCAAAGCGAAGTCGCCCGTCGAGTACGTCCTCGGGTGGCGGTTGCCGTACCTCCTGGCGGTCGTGATCGCGGTCGTCGTGGTGGTGGCCTTCGCTTCGATCATTGGTGCGATCGCGCTGCGCAATCTTCGTGACGTCTACTTCTCCATCACGACGTTGGGCGCCGTCTGGGCGATCTACTACATGGTCGAGAACTTCACCCCACTCTTCAACGGCTACAACGGCGTCTTCGGCCTCTTCGATCCCATGGGGGGCGGTCTTTCGTACAACACGTACCACTACTTCTTCTTTGGCTTCTGTCTGCTCGTCCTGTTCTTGGTCTACCTCGCCGTGCAGCGGCTCTCGCGTAGTCCCTTTGGACGAATGGTTCGCGCCGTGCGAGACGACGAACGCGCCGCGTCGGTGTACGGACGCAACGTGTTTTGGACGAAGTACCGGACGTACCTGTGCGGCGCCGGACTCGCCGGCCTGTCCGGCGGCCTCTTCGCCGCGTACATTGGTGCGTTCAGCCCCCTCGACTGGAAGCCGACCGAAATCTTCGTTCTGTACGCGGCGATCCTGGTGGGTGGTCGCGGCAATCCTCGCGGGGTGGTGTTGGGCTCGTTCATTGTCTACGTGGGATTTGTGGAGATGACGCGTTACATTCCTTCTCCGGCGGCCCGTCCTGAACTCGGACCGGCACTACGTCAGATTCTGATCGGCGTGCTCATCATTTTGATGCTGAAGTTTCGGCCGAGCGGTCTCCTACCGGAGCGTTTAGGCACCGACGGGACCAACGCTCGACGGACGTGGCGAGACCGGTTGTGGCGCGCCACGGTCGTTGCCGATTCACATCCCGACGACGAACTGGTCGACACCACAGGCGGAGTCGAGACGTGAGCGCGACCGCGTTGCTCGAGATTGAAGGACTCTCGAAGTCATTCGGCGGCGTGGTGGCGGTCGACAACTGCACCATGACGATTCGCGAAGGTAGCGTCGTGGGACTCATTGGTCCCAACGGCGCCGGTAAGAGCAGCGTGATCGATTTGGTCTCGGGCTTTGAGCGTCCGACGTCGGGAAGTGTGCGATTCGCCGGTATCAACGTCGTGGGCAAACGTCCGGATCAGATTTCTCGCTTGGGCATGATTCGTACGTTCCAGACACCGCGAGAGTGGCGTGACCTCTCGGTCATCGATAACGTCCGGGTCGGTCGTTCGGACCTCGAACGCGAATCCCTCTGGCGATCGCTCACGTCGGCTCGACGACTTCGACACCTCGACACGATCGAAACCGAAGAGATCCGCGAACTCATGACGCACTATCGCTTGGACGACATTCGAAATGATCGCGCCGTCGGGCTCAGTGGAGGCCAAAAACGACTGTTGGAGTTCGCCCGAATCGCCGCGGCGAAGCCGCGCCTCACCATTCTGGACGAACCGATGGGTGGCGTCAATCCCGTCTTGGGCGAGCGGATTGGCGAAGCGATTCGAGAGTTGAAGAAGGCGGGCAGCACCGTGGTGGTGGTGGAGCACAATTTGCCGTTCATAGAGAAAACGTGCGATGAAGTGGTCGTCATGGATCTCGGTTCGGTCATTGCGCAGGGCCGATTTGACGAACTTCGTGACAACAAGCGCGTCGTCGACTCCTATTTAGGGAACGATGACGAATGAGTGAGGCCTACCTGGCGGCCGCGGTGGTGCTGCGCGTCGAGAGTCTCACCGCCGGCTACGGCGGTTCTCCGATCATCGAGAACGTATCGCTCGACGTTCGAAAGGGCTGCATCACGGCCATCGTCGGTCCCAACGGCGCGGGTAAGTCGACGCTCTTAAAGGCCATCAGCGGCGTCATTAAGGCGACGAGCGGCCACGTCTTCGTGTTGGACCAAGAGACCACCAATTTGGCGCCCGAGAAGCTCGTGCGTCGGAAATTGGCCTACGTTCCCCAAGTTGCGAATACCTTTCCCGATCTCACCGTACGAGAGAACTTGGAGATGGGTGGCTACACCCGCAAGCACGGTGTCGCGCAACGGATCGACGAACTCGGCGAGCTCTTTCCCGACCTGAAGAAGTCACTGCGGCGAAAGGCCGGGGCCTTGAGCGGTGGCCAGCGAACCATGCTCGCGATGGCGCGCGGACTGATGCTTGATCCCGAGGTCATGCTCCTCGACGAGCCGAGCGCCGGGCTTTCGCCACTCCTGCAGAGTGCGCTCTGGGAGCAGATCGAGACGGTCACGGCGACCGGCGTGGGCATTTGCGTCGTCGAACAGAACACGCGACGTTCGTTGCGACACGCGCAGTGGGGCTACGTGATGGTGCTGGGGAAAAACCGTCTCGATGGTCCAGCTGAAAAACTGTTGCACGACGAAGAGGTGATTGACCTCTATGTCGGAAGAATGTCGTAGTTGGGTGACAAGAGATCTCGTCAGAGAGAATGAAAAACCGAGGGGGTATGCAGTGAGAACTATTAGGAATTTCATGTCCATCCGGACAGTGACCAGTGTCGTGGCGTTCGCGACGGTACTCGGTGGCGGGGTGGCCTTCAATATGGACGCCACGGCGGGAGCCTCTTCGGGCACCCTGTCGTACGGCGTCCTTTCGTGCTTCACCGGACCGTTAGCGAGTTTGGGTGAGGGCATCTATCAGGGCGCGCAGATCGCCCAAGCACAGGTCAATGCCGCCGGTGGCGTGTTGGGCAAGAAGCTCCTCATTCCACAAGGCGACACGGGCTGTGACCCGGTCGAAGGAAAAACGGCGCTCTTGAAATTGATCTCGGGCGGGGGGATTGCCGGCATCATCGGTCCGACCACGCAAGAGATCAACGCCGTAGAGCCCGTGTTGAAGTCGAACAAGATCATCGACGAGTTCCAAGGTGGTGACACGACCCGCGACACGCAGACCGATCCCTATCTCTTCCGCGACAGCCCGTCGGACAGCCAACTCGGTGTCGCGATGGCCACGTACGCCCACATCAAGGGCTATAAGAAGGCCGACCTGCTCTTCTACTCCGACGCCGCGGCTCAAACCATCGTCGCACCGGTGAAGAAGACGTGGATCAAGCTCGGTGGCACCGTCGTCAATATTTACAACGTGCAGGCCGACCAGTCGTCGTACACCAATACGGTCGCCCAAGTCATCGGCGATAAGCCCGACGTCATCTTCTCCCAGACCGACGCACCAACGGTGGCCGTGCTCGAGACGGAGTTCACGCAACTCGGCTCGACGATTCCGTGGATTGGTACCGACGTGACGACGAGCAGTGACTACATCAAGGCATTCGGTGCCGCCAACGCCCACGCCCATCTGACCTCGGTCATGGGGACGTCCGTGACCGGTCAGGCCGACGGATTCTTCTTGGCCGGATTCAAGAAACTGTTCCCCAGTCAAGCGGCCGCCGGCCCACTGTCGGGATCGAACTACGCCTACGACGCCGTGATCACCTTGGCGCTCGCCGACACCTACGCCAAGACGACGAAGGGTTCGACGGTCTCGAAGGATATGAGCATGGTCACGAATCCGCCGGGCACGAAGTGCTACTCGTACAAATCGTGCGTCGCGCTGCTCAAGGCGCACAAGAAGATCAACTACGAGGGCGCGAGTGGCAGTATCGACTTCAACAAGTACCACAACACGTTCGGGCCCTACGCGCCGTTCGTCGCGAACGCCTCGACCGGCAATGAGGTCCAAGGCACGCCACTGTCGGCCAAGATTTTGGGTGACGTGACGAACTGCACATCGAAGTCGACGTGCTTAGCGGTCCTCAAGGCTGACGGCATCAAATAACGAAGCGCACCTCGCAGGGTCGACGTCACGAGACCCTGCGAGGTACCCTTCGCGGCGAGCGAGAGGGTGTTCGAGGAATGTGGAAGGATCACGGAAAATGAACGCTGAGCCCATCGAGACGTCGGGTGACGTCGAGCGCGGACCACTGGCCGACGTCCACGTCCTCGACCTCTCCCGGGTGCTGGCCGGTCCGTACTGCACGATGATCCTCGGCGACTTGGGTGCTGACGTGATCAAGATTGAACAGCCGGGCCGGGGTGATGACACCCGTGCCTGGGGACCGCCCTTTATGCCAACGCCCGAGGGCCGCGAAAGTGTCTACTTTCTTTCATCGAATCGAAATAAACGTAGCGTCGAAGTGGATTTGAAGGATCCCGACGAGCGTCCGTTCCTCGAACAGCTCGTTCAATGGGCCGACGTGATCGTCGAGAACTTCCGTCCGGGCGTCATGGAGCGTCTCAACCTCGGTGACGAACAACTGCAGGCGCTCAATCCCGGTCTGTTGCGACTGTCGATCAGCGGTTTTGGTGACGATGGACCCGAGTCGAGTCGTGTCGGTTACGACCACAT
>DATCFS010000313.1:0-7220 GCA_036509375.1 Acidimicrobiales bacterium | reverse complement strand
GGGCCCTAAGAGCGTCCCCGCCTACACCCTGCGAATTCGACGAATCACGACGGACATTCGTCGCGGCGAGATCGTCGGTTGGGTGCACGTCGACGGCGTGCGACGCCCGCTCCCGCTCGTGGCACTGCGGTCGGTCGCGGCCCCCACGTTGTGGCACCGCCTACTGTAAAACCATGTTTGCGCGCGTTCCCGCTAGTTCGGCCAACCTGGGTCCCGGATTCGACACGTTGGCCGTGGCGCTCAATCTCTATCTTGAAGTGACCCTCGAACCGGCCGACTCCTTCTCGATCACGAGTGAAGGGTGCGGAGCCGGTCTCTTTGACGACGAACGTCACCTCGGAGCGAGCGTCGCCGCGAGCATTCTTGGTCACTCCAACTTCGCCCTGCACGTCAAGTCCGAGATTCCGCTCTCGCGCGGACTCGGTTCGTCCTCGGCGTTGGCCGTGGCCGCCGCGGTCGTGGCCGGTTCGAAAGATCCTTTAACGGTCGGCACGAAAATCGACGGTCACGCGGAGAACGCCGCCGCGTCGGTGCTCGGCGGACTCGTGGTCGCGAGCGTGCATGAGCGTGACGGCATTGTCGTTCGAGCCATGCCTCTTGACGGTGAGTGGCGCTTCGTGGTCGTCGTGCCCGACGAAGAGTTGTCAACGGCCGACGCCCGTCACGTACTGCCCCAACAGGTTCCCTTTAACGACGCGGTACGCAATCTCAATGCGTTTGGTCTGTTGCTCGCGGGGTTCGCCGACCACCGTGCATTCGTCTCGGGTGCGATGGACGACTACCTACACCAGCCCTACCGGATGGGACTCTTGCCGTTCGCCGCGCCGCTGCTCAAGACGCTGCGCGATAGCGGCGCGTCGGGCTCGTGTTGGTCGGGGGCCGGTTCGACCATGCTCGGTCTGACGACGAGTGACAAAGTCGACGCGGTCGCGCAGGCGGCAACTTCCTTTCTCCGTGACCAGAGCGTTGCCGGCACCGTGCATGTCCTCGAGGCGGACCGCAACGGCCTGGTGACGAATTGAGCGACGGCAGTTCGAGTTCGAAAGCGCGGGTCTTCGGCGGCGCCGGCTACATGTTGCTCGGCGCGTCACTCATCCAATGGTCGGCCGCACTGGTAACGAGAGTCTTCGGCGACATCGGACCGTCGGCCACGAGTGCGTGGCGCTTCCTGCTCGGTGCCGTGGTGTTGCTGATCTTCACTCGACCTCAATTGCGCAGTTGGACGAAACAGCAGTGGTTCGGTGCGCTCGCGCTCGGCGTGAGTGTGGCCTTCATGAACCAGTGCTTCTACCAAGCGATCGCGCGTATTCCCCTCGGTGCGGCCGTCGCGATCGAATACCTCGGACCGTTCATGGTCTCCGCGCTCGGTAAGCGTTCGGCCCGACACATTGCGTTCGTCGTCCTCGCTGGACTTGGCGTACTCGCCATTGCGCGACCGGGGGCCGGACTCAACGCCGAAGGAATACTCTTCGCCGCGGGGTCGGGACTTGGTTGGGCGTCGTACGTCTACGCGGCGCACCGGGTCGGGGGACAGGCCGAAGGGTTTGGCGGACTGGCCGTCTCGATGTCCATTGCCGCGGTGGTCACGCTGCCTCTCTCCCTCGGGGCCACGAACTACGTCTTCGGCCATCCAACGGTCCTCGCGAGACTGGCCATCGTTGCGGTGATGGCCATCGTGTTGGGTTTCGGGTGCGAGCTCCAGGCCCTTCGACGACTGAAGCCATCGACCGCGGGGGTCCTGTTCGCACTCGATCCCGCCGTGGCGTTCGCGATCGGTCTGGTCGTGCTTCGTCAGTCCATCCACCCGTGGGACCTGGTCGGAATGGCCTGTGTGGTGATTGCCGGCGTGGGCGTCACCTACGACGCGGCCAATTCGAAACCGACCCTCGTTCAGTAGCATTGATGGCGTGGCAGCGCCCAAAACCTTCGCCATCCGGACCTTCGGATGCCAGATGAACGAACACGACTCGGAACGTTTGGCCGGCCTGATGATTGCCGACGGCATGGTGGCGGCCGCCCGGGACGACGTTGCGGACGTGGTCATCTTCAACACCTGCACGATCCGCGAGAATGCCGACCTCAAGCTCTACAGCGCACTGGGCCAGATGAAGGCGTTGAAGGAACAAAACCCCGACATGCAGATCGCCGTGGGGGGTTGCATGGCCCAAAAGGATCGCGGTCAGATCCTCGTGCGTGCCGGCTGGGTGGACGTGGTCTTTGGCACGCACAATCTCGCCTCGGCGCCCAAACTGTTGGCGCGTGCGCGCACCGAAGGACCGCTCGTTGAGATTCTCGACGCCCCCGACCCCGAGGTCAATCGCGAAATGGCGCCGGCCCTGTACGCGGTGCGCGAACTGGCCTTCGCCGCGTGGATCACCATTCAAACCGGTTGCGACAACACCTGCGCCTACTGCATCGTCCCGTCGGTTCGCGGCGGCGAGATCAGCCGCCCCTTCGACGATCTACTTGAGGAGGCGGCGATGCTCGCCGCGACGGGGGTCACCGAAATCACGGTCCTCGGTCAAAACGTCAACTCCTACGGTCGCGACATCACCCGTCGCGGCCCGCTCTTCGCCAATCTCTTGCGAGCGTTGGGTACCGTGCCGGGCATCGAGCGGATTCGCTTCACCAGTCCGCACCCGAAGGACCTGCGCGACGACACCGTCGCCGCGATGGCCGAGACGGCGACGGTTTGTCCCCAGTTACACCTGCCACTGCAATCGGGATCCAATCGCGTCCTGAAGGGGATGCGCCGTGGCTACACCGTCGAGCGTTACGTGGAGAAGTTGCAACGCGCTCGCAGTGCGATTGACGACCTCGCGGTCACGACCGACCTGATCGTCGGTTTTCCCGGCGAGACCGACGCCGAATTCGACGAGACGTTGGCAGTGGTCGCGGCGTGCGAATTCGACTCGGCGTACACGTTCATCTTCTCGCCTCGTGAGGGGACGCGCGGCGCGTTGATGACCTCGCAGTTCATCCCCGACGACGTCATCAGGGCCCGCTTCGAACGCCTGAAGCAAGTCCTCGATCGCTCGGCGCTGCGCAAGCACGAGGCGCGCGTCGGTCGTCGCGAGGAAGTCCTCGTCGAAGGACCGTCGCGACGAAATGACGACGTCCTGTCCGGTCGCACCCGTCAGGGCAAGTTGATCCATTTCCCCGTGGGCGACGAAGCGTTGCGCGCCGGGTCGCTCGCTCTGGTTGACGTCACCCACGGTGCGCCGTACCACCTGCTCGGGGAGTACGTGTCGACGGTTCGCCCCCCACGACACAAGGTCCGCATTCCACTGCTCAGCTCGTGAGGACGAGCGGCCCGGCCGTCGCCCTCGTCGGCCCAACGGCCTCGGGCAAGTCGGCGCTGGCGCACGCACTCGCCTTCGCGAGCAACGACCGAATCGAGATCCTCGCCGTCGACGCCATGACGGTCTATCGCGGTATGGATTTGGCGACCGCAAAACCGACCCGTGTGGAGCGAGCCGAGGTCAGCTATCACTTGCTCGACCTCGTTGCCCCCAGCGAAGAGTTCACGGTGGCGCAGTATCAGCGGGCCGCTCGCGAGGCCGCGAGTGACGTGTGGGAGTCGGGTCGCAGCGTGCTCTACGTCGGGGGTACCGGACTCTACGGTCGCGCCGTCCTCGACAACCTCGCGATACCCGGTCAGTACCCCGCGGTGAAGTCCGTGTTAGAGGCGCGAGCCGTCGACGAGTTGCCCGCGCTCTTTGAGGAACTGAGCGTGCTCGATCCCTTGGCCGCCAGTCGAATGGAGCCGACCAACGCGCGACGGGTCATTCGCGCCCTCGAAGTGACCCTCGGAGCGGGCCGACCGTTCTCGTCCTACGGCGAAGGACTCTTGACGTACGGTCCGGCGCGCGTGACCCAGGTGGCGATCCAGAGCGACTTTGAGCAGCTCGACGTCCGCATCGCGACACGCTTTCGAACGTGGATGGACCAGGGTCTCCTCGACGAAGTGACGAAGCTCGCGAGCGCGCCGGGCGGCATGAGTCGCACCGCGCGACAAGCGGTCGGCTACCGCGAACTACTTCGTCACATCGAAGAGGGCGCGGACTTGGACGCGTGCGTCGAGGATGCCATCATCCAGAGCCGACGGTTGGCGCGACGACAACGTTCGTGGTTCCTTCGCGACCCGCGCATCGAGTGGTTCGCCGACCCCGCGGACGCCCGTGCGCGGCTGGTCGACGTGCTGAACGGCCCGGACGGGTTCGTGCGAGACTAGGTGGCACTATGGCTCTACGGTCTCTCCAAAAGTGGCACGGCGCGGGGAATGACTTCCTCGTCGAAGTGAGCGAACACGGCTCGGCGCCGTGGTGGGACGAGGAACGTGCCCGCTCGATCTGCAATCGAACGACCGGCATCGGAGCTGACGGACTGTTGCTCGCCACGCTCGGTTCCGAGGTCGCCATGATCCTCTATAACGCTGACGGCTCAATCGCCGAGATGTCGGGCAACGGCATTCGCTGTCTCGCGGCGGCCGTGCGGCGAACGACCAATGGGAGTTGGGACACGATCGACATCGAGACGGTCACCGGCACCCGAACGGTGACGCTCAAGATGGAGGACACGTCGGGCTACGGCAGTGTCGCCATGGGCGACGTGACCTACGGCGAGACGCTCCCGGGCACGCTCGGCGTCGCCTACGTGGGTAACCCGCACGTCGTGGTGCGAGACGACCCCAAGTGGACCGAGACGATGCGCGAAGAGTTGGCCGATGATCTCTCGGGACAGATGGACGGCGCCAACGTGGAGTTCGTGACCGTGGAGAGCGACGACCACGTCACCATCCAAGTGGTGGAGCGTGGAGTCGGCTGGACCCAGGCCTGCGGCACCGGTTCGTGTGCCGTTGTCGCCGTCGCCCACCGTGAAGAGATGTGCGGCACCGACGTCACCGTCGCCAACCCCGGCGGCGATCTCCACGTGACCTTGGACGACGACGCGGCAACGCTCAGTGGACCGGTGCAGTTTGTGGCGAACGTGGAGTGGCTCGAAGCTTGACCTATATACCCAACACCCTCATCGATCGCACGATTCGAGAGAAAATCGTACTGGTAGGTGTTCAGTTCCCCGGCGTGAGCGAGGATGAGCTCGACTACCAGCTCGATGAACTCGCGCTGCTCGTCGACACGGCCGGTGCCGACGTCGTGGCGCGCATCGTGCAGCGCCGCGACTCGCCCGATCCGGCGACGTTCCTTGGCTCGGGGAAGGTGCAAGAGCTTCGAGAGATCTGCCTCGCGCTGGATTCCGACACCGTGGTCTTCGAACATAACCTCTCACCAGCCCAGCAGCGCAACCTCGAGAAGATCCTGGGGCGAACGGCGATCGACCGGACGGCCGTCATTCTCGACATCTTCGCCCAGAACGCCCGTACGCCTGAAGGTAAGGCGCAGGTCGAGCTCGCGCTCTTGCAGTACCGACTCCCGAGACTGCGACGGGCGGGGGGATCACTCTCCCAGCAGGCCGGTGGCATCGGGACGAGGGGACCCGGTGAAACGCAGTTGGAGACCGACCGACGACGTCTCGTGAATCGCATCCACGCCATTCGACGCGAACTGAAGGACATTGACCGCACGAGGTCGGTGCAGCGACAGGGTCGAGCGCGCGGGCGACACCGCGAAGTGACGTTGGTCGGCTACACGAACGCCGGGAAGTCGTCGATGCTGAACGCCATCACCGACGCCGGGGTCGACGTCGAGGACCGACTGTTCGTCACCCTCGACCCGAGGACTCGTCAGCGACAACTGCCGGGCGGTGAAACGATTCTCTTCACCGACACGGTGGGCTTCATCTCCAACTTGCCCCACGACCTCGTCGAGGCCTTCATGAGCACACTCAAGTCGGTGCAACTGGCGGATCTTCTGGTCCACGTCGTCGACGGATCCAACGACCACGCTGAGGAACAGATCGCCGCCGTGCGCGACGTGCTGCGCGAGATTGACGCCGACCAGGTGCCCGAACTGCTGGTCTTCAATAAGGCCGACGTGCCCGGATCGAGGGCCCGTGAATTGGCCGCTCTGCACGAGGGCAGCGTGTGGGTCTCGGCCGTGACCGGCGAACATCTGGAGGCGGCCGTCACGAAGATTGCCGACCGACTGCGAACGAACGACCGCATCGTGACGTTGCACCTGCCGCTCGACCGGGGCGATCTCATCGCCGCGGCGCACCGCGAGGGTGAAGTGATCGACACCTCCATCACCGACGACAGCGTCGTGTTGCGCGTGATGCTCGATTCGGTGGGGGCCGCGCATTTCAATGAGTGGCGCGTGCCGGCGTGAGCTTCACTCCGCCGCCCTATCCCTACGAACGACTCGACGTCCTAAAAAAACTCGCCGAGACCCACGAGGGCGGTCCCATCGACTGCTCGATCGGCACGCCCGTTGACCCGCCGCCCGACGCGGTGATCGAGGAGCTCGCCAGGGCCGTCGGTGCGCGCGGGTATCCCACGTCGCAGGGTTCGTTGGATCTTCGAAGCGCCGCGTCGTCATGGATGAATCGACGCTTTGGATTGGACCTCGCACCCGAAGGGGTGGTGGCCTGCATTGGCACGAAGGAGTTCGTAGGCACGACCGCCGGGTACCTGCACCTTCGCACTCCCGAGCGCGACACGGTGCTCTTTCCCTCGATTAGTTATCCGACCTACGCCATGGGGGCAACACTGGCCGGTCTTCGCTCGGTACCGGTCGCCATGGTCGACGGTCGACTCGACCTTGACTCAATAAGTCGTGCCGATAGTGATCGAGCGCTCCTGCTCTGGTCGAACTCGCCGTCCAATCCGACCGGGGCGCTCGACGACCTCGAGGATGTCGCGTCGTGGGGTCGTCGTCACGGTGTGCTCGTAGCGAGTGACGAGTGCTACGCCGAGTTCACCTGGGCCGGACGACCGCGCTCGATTCTCGAACAGGGCACCGACGGCGTGCTGGCGGTTCATTCAATCTCCAAACGCTCCAACCTCGCCGGTATCCGTTGCGGCTTCTACGCCGGCGACGACGACGTGCTTTCGTTTCTACGCTCCGTGCGTCAACACGCCGGCTTTATGGTCCCCGGTCCGGTGCAGGCGGCGGTGGCCGTTGCCTACCGCGACGACGAACACGTGAACGTGCAACGGAATCGTTACCGTCGCCGGTTGGAGCACATGTCCGAGGCGCTGCAGGCCTTCGGCGTGCGCGCGCCCATGCCCGACGGTGCCTTCTACCTCTGGTGTTCTAAGG
>DATCFS010000312.1:0-2631 GCA_036509375.1 Acidimicrobiales bacterium | reverse complement strand
GAAGAAGCCCAGTCGACGTTCGGCGGAGGTGATGACGAACTCGACGGTCGTGAACCAGTGACTGTCGAACACGATTACGAGATCGGGCTTCACGACGTCAAAGACCTCGCGGCGTAGCTGGTGCAGCCCGGTGTAGAGCGTGCTCTCTTTACCGTTATTCAGTGCCCGGCGAACGTCGTCGGGCAGCACGATGGTGGGAACATGCGCGAGAAAGCCCGCGCCGACGATTTCACCCATTGGTGGTGTCTTCTTTCACTTGGTACGTCTTGAGGTCGCTGTAGAAGTCGAGGGCGTAGTCGCCACCTTCGCGCCCGACGCCACTGATGCCAACGCCGCCGAATGGCGCCGTGAGATCGCGCACCAGGTAGCAGTTCACCCACACGGTTCCCGCCCGCACGGCCAGTCCAAAGCGGTCGGCCTTCTTTTGATCGGAGGTGAAGACCATCGCGGCAAGTCCGTACTTCGTCGAGTTCGCCAGCTCGATGGCTTCTTCTTCCGTGTCGAACGTCTGCAAGGTCAACACCGGCCCGAAGACTTCACGTTGAACGATCTCCGAGTCATTGTCGCGCGGCTCGATGAGCGTGGGCTCGAACCACAGTCCGTCATCCTTCAATCGTTCGCCGCCAAAGAGGAGTGTGTCACCGGCGGCGAGCGACCGCTTGACGAATCCTTCGACGCGGGCGAAGTGTTCGGGGTGGATGAGGGGCGAGATCGTGGTGTCCGGGTCACGGCTGTCACCGAGGACGTGCTGTTCGCTCAAGTTCGTGAGGCGGTCCAGGAACTCGTCGCGAATGCTCGACTCGACGATGAGCCTGGTGCCAGCCAAACAGACCTGTCCGGCGTCGTCGTACATCAAGGCGGCCTTCTCAGCGGCGAGCTCTAGGTCCGCGTCAGCGAACACCACGAAGGGTCCCTTACCCCCGAGCTCGGCGGTGAAGGGGACGAGGTTCTTCGCCGCGGCGACGCCGATGCGACGCCCAGTCTCGGGAGATCCAGTGAAAGAGATGCGACGCACGCGCGTGTCGGCGACGAGCGCAGCACCCACTTCATCGCCGATGCCTTGGACGAGGTTGAAGACGCCAGGCGGGAAATCGGCTTCGAGGACGAGGTCCATCAACAGTGAGCAACTCAGCGGCGACCACTCCGCCGGTTTCAGTACGACCGTATTGCCCGCGGCGAGCGCGGGCGCGCACTTCCAGGTGGAGAGCATGAAGGGTGCGTTCCATGGCGTGATGACGACGGTTGGACCCGCGGGCATTCGCGTCACGGCGTTGTGCGTGCCATTCGACGCCCAGAGGCGCGACTCGTACGACTCGGCGAGGTCGGCGTAGGCCCGAAAGTTCCGCGCAGCTCGAGCAATCACGCGACGTTGGAGGCTCTCGAAGAGCATTGCCATGTCGAGACACTCGACGGTGGCGATGCGGTCTACGTTCTCATCGATGAGGTCAGCGAGACGATGCAGGTACTTTGCTCGCTGCCTCGTCGTCAGTGCGGCCCAAGCCGGGAACGCGTCTTGCGCCGCTTCCACGGCGAGCGCCGCGTCGCGCGCGGTCCCGCGGGCAACGTCGGCGAGCTTCAAGGTCCAATCCAGCGGAGAACGGTCTTCGAACGTGGCGTGTGACGCCACGCGGACGTTATTGATGAAGTGCTCGGTCGCGACGGCGACGCCGCCCACGTTGGTTCGCACTTCACTCATGATTCGAACCGCGGGCGCACGCGCGGATAGGGGAGAGAGGAACGTTCCGTGGGCAACGGTCGACGCTGACCGCGGAACTCCCAGTCGCCTCCGAAGGTGGTCGAAAGGACCTCTTCTGTAGAGGTGGGTTGCGCGCCGACTTCGTCGCTGACCGGATCGGGTGAAGAGACCACGTGGTTAGTGAGAGCACCCAGACCTTCGACTTCAACGGTGACAACGTCACCGGGTTGGACCGGTCGCGAGAACGCCGGGGTGCCCGAAAGGATGACGTCACCGGGCACCAACGTGATGAGTCGCGCGACGTCCGTGACGAGATAGTGCATGTCCCACGCCATCTCTTCCGTTGAGCCGTCTTGGCGAACGTCGCCGTTCACGATCGTACGCATGGACTTGCCACGAAAGTCCCACCCAGTGACGAGGCCCGGGCCAAGCGGACACAGCGTGTCGGCGCCCTTTACTCTCAACATCGACCCTGCGTCGGTATCACGAAAGTCGTGGAGCCCAAAGTCGTTAGCGATCGTGTAGCCCGCGATGTAGTGCGTGGCGTCGGCGAGCTTGATGTTGCGCGCCGTTCGACCAATGACGATCGCGATCTCTCCCTCGTAGTTCAAGAACTGGCAGTTGGCCGGGCGAACAACGGCGCCGTTGTGGCTGTTGAGCGATGAGACGGGCTTTTGAAACCAGGTGGGTGCGGGAGGGAGTTCGGTGCCGAACTCACGCACGCGCGACACGTGATTGAGATGGCAGCAGAGGATCTTCGTGGGTGACACTGGCGGGAGGTGCGTTGCGGTTTCCGCTTCGACGCGGCGCCCGTCGGCGGCCACCAACGCGTTACCGTCACGCGTGACTTCAACGACGTTGCCGTCGAGCAGAATGCGTCGGTACTCCACGTGGCCCCCAGAAATCGTTTGTACTCAAATGAGTATCCCATTTTA
>DATCFS010000311.1:0-2102 GCA_036509375.1 Acidimicrobiales bacterium | reverse complement strand
CGCGGCCCTGGCGACCTTCGAAGTTTCGATTGGAGGTCGAGGCGCAACGTTGACCGGCGCCCAATTGGTCGGGGTTCATGCCGAGGCACATGGAACAGCCCGGTTCGCGCCATTCAAAACCGGCGGCCAGAAAAATGGCGTCCAGGCCCTCACGTTCAGCCTGCGCCTTGACGCGGTGCGATCCGGGCACGACGAGCGCTCGCACGCCTGGCGCGACGCGGTGACCGTCGGCCAGTGAGGCGGCGACGCGCAGGTCCTCGATCCTCGAATTCGTGCACGAGCCAATGAAGACGACGTCGACGGGAATTGAGCGAATCGCTGTACCGGGCGTGAGTCCCATGTAGGCGAGGGAACGGGCCGTCGCTTCTCGTTGATCGAGGTCGTCGTAATCGGACGGCGACGGCACGACGCCACTCAGTGCGACGACTTGGGCGGGATTGGTGCCCCACGTCAGCGAGGGCGCAATGTCGCTCGCTTGCAGCACGATCTCTGAGTCGAACTGAGCGTCGTCGTCACTCACGAACGTCCGCCATCGTGCCTCGGCGACGTCGAACTCGTGGCCCTGGGGGACGCCGGGACGGGTGCGAAGGTAGTCGATGGTCGTGTCGTCGACGGCGATGAGTCCGGCACGGGCACCGGCCTCGATGCTCATGTTGCAGACGGTCATGCGACCTTCCATTGAGAGGTTGCGAATGGCCTCGCCGCGGTACTCGAGCACGTGACCGGCTCCGCCACCGGTACCGAGGGCGGCGACGATGAACAGAGCGATGTCCTTCGCCGTGACTCCTGACGGGGCCGAGCCCACCAACGTGACGGCCATGGTCTTGGCGCGTTGTTGGGGCAGCGTTTGGGTGGCGAGCACGTGTTCGACCTCACTCGTGCCAATGCCGAAGGCCAGCGCTCCGAATGCACCGTGCGTGGAGGTGTGCGAATCGCCGCAGACAATGGTCATGCCCGGCTGGGTGACGCCGAGTTCCGGTCCGATGACGTGGACGATGCCCTGATTTTCGTGGCCGCGCGGGAAGACCGTGATGCCGAACTCGCGACAGTTCTCTTCGAGTGCTTCGAGCTGACGCTTGGAGATCGGGTCCGTCACGGGTGTCGAGAGAGGGTCGGTCGGCACGTTGTGGTCGGCCGTCGCGAGCGTACGCTCCGGTCGTCGCACCGTGCGACCGTTCAGACGAAGACCTTCGAAGGCTTGGGGACTCGTCACTTCGTGGACGAGGTGCAGATCGATGTAGAGCAGCGTCGGTTCACCCTCGGGGGAGGCCACGACGTGATCGGCCCATAGCTTCTCGAAGAGGGTCCCCGCCACGAGTTAGCGCAGTCCCACGATTTTTATGCGCAACACTCCCGAAGGTGCCTCGTATTCGACCTGGTCACCCACGGCGTGTCCGAGCAGCGCCGAGCCGAGCGGCGAGGTGGGCGAAGCCACGAGCACGTTGTCGGGCTTCTCCTCGATTGAACCGATGAAGAATTCCTGCAGGTCGTCATCGCGGTCGCCCTCGTAGACCACTTGGACGATGGTGGCCGGTTGCACGGTGTGAGCGTTCTCGTCACGAGCCACGACTTCGTGGTTGCGAATCACGTTGTCGATCTGGCGAATACGTGACTCCATTTTGCCCTGGGCGTCCTTGGCGGCGTGATAGTCGCCGTTCTCGGAGAGGTCACCGAGGAGCCGCGCCGACTCGATCACTCGGGCAATGTCCGTGCGACCAACGCTCGTGAGGTGGTCGTATTCGGCCTGGAGCTTGTCGAGCGTCTCTTGGGTAATGCGGTGGATTTCGCCAGCCATGGAGATGCCTTGTCTAGTGGAGAGGTACCGATTCTAGGTGTTCGCGATGTGTGGAGGGCCTCGCGCGAATCGCGCGGGTTTGCCCCACGTCGCCGCGTCCGACCAAAATAGAGGAAAGAAGGAGACCCTCGTGAGCAACCATCGCACCCACGCCGTGGCCGTGCTGGGTGGCGACGGCATTGGACCCGAGGTCACGGCGGCGGCCCTCGAGGTCGTGCGCGCCACCGGGGTAGTGCTCGACACGACCCCCTTCGACGTCGGTGCGACGAGGTACCTGCGCGACGGCTTCGTATTGGACGACGCCACC
>DATCFS010000310.1:0-6792 GCA_036509375.1 Acidimicrobiales bacterium | reverse complement strand
ACGACGTCGTACATGGACGTCATTAAGTACTACACGACGGCCGGCGGATCGTACGTGGTCGCGCGCGACAACTTCGGCCCGAAGATCGCACAGATCGCCGCCGTGGCGTTGCTCATTGACTACACCGTGACCGTCGCAGTGCAATGTTCTGCCGGCACCGCGGCACTGACGAGTGCCGTGCCCGTTCTTCGCCACGGCATCGACCCGCTCCTCATCACAATCGGCGTCGTTCTGGTGCTCATCTTCGGGAATCTGCGCGGCCTGAAGGAGGCCGGTAGTTACTTCGCCTTCCCGACGTACTTCTACGTCCTCATGATGTCGGCGACGATCATCGTCGGCGTCTACAAGAAGGCGTCCGGTTCACTGCACCGCATTCCGCTGCCGCTGCAGAAGGACCTCATTGGTGGTCACCTCGGGACGAAGGGGACGGGCGTCTTGATGGGCCTCGCGTTCATTTCCCTACTGCGCGCGTACGCCAACGGCGGATCGTCGCTCACGGGACTCGAAGCCATCTCCAACGGCGTCGCCAGTTTCCGACGACCGGAGTCCTCCAATGCTCGTAAGACGCTCATCACGATGTCGAGCATCCTCGGCTTCTTGTTGCTCGGCATCACGCTGTTGGCGGCGTGGACGCACGCCATGCCCTACGCGAAAGGTTCGCCCACCGTCGTCAGTCAAGAGGTCGGTGACGTCTTTGGCGCGCACGGACTCGGTCACTTGATTTACCTGCTCGTGTTGTTAGCGACGGTGTTGATCCTCTATACCGGTGGCAATACCTCGTTCAACGGCTTCCCGTTCCTCGCGAACTACGTCGCCACTGACAAGTTCTTACCGCGACAACTGACGAAACGTGGACACCGGTTGGCCTTTTCGAACGGGATCATCCTCCTCGGCGCCGTGGCCCTCACGTTGGTGATCGTCTTCGACGCGAGCGTCAACGCTCTCGTGGCCCTCTACGCCATCGGTGTCTTCACGGGCTTCACGTTGGCCGGCACCGGTATGGTTGCGCGACACTTGCGCGAAAAGACCGGCAAGTGGCGCCGCGGGGTCTTTGTCAATGCGCTGTCGGCGACCGTGACGTCGATCGTGGTACTGATCTTTCTGATCGCCAAGTTCAAAGAGGGGGCGTGGATCATCGCGGTCGTCGGACCGCTGATGTACTGGGCGCTCATCCGACTCAACAAGCAGTACGTGCGCGAAGAACGGGCCTTCGAAGCGGTCAGTGGCAAAGCGACGACGATGAACATCCGCATGAACCGCGTCGTCGTCTTCGTCGACAGCTACGACCTCGCGACCGAGCGATCGTTGTTGTACTGCATGTCCCTGAACGCCTTTTCGGTCCGCGCGGTGCACTTTGATATCGACCCGATTGTCACCAAGAATCTGGAAGAGAAGTGGGGAGCCCCCGGTACCGCGTCGGGCGGCATCACGCTGGAGATCGTCGAGTGCGATGACCGTCGCGTCGACCGCGCCGCCCTCGAACTCGTGGCCGACGTCGTGCGCGACCCCGAAGTCTTCTGCATGGTCATCTTGCCGAGGCGCGGCTACGTCTCGCGACTCCAGAGATTTCTCCACGACCGCAGCGCCGACGCCATCGCCGGAGCCGTCATGCACGTGCCGCGCACGGCGGCGACCATCGTGCCGTACCGCGCGGTTCGAAAGCTCACCGAGGGGAGCGTGCAGGAGGCGCCACGAAGTGACGAGGTCAGTCGCGGTGGCGTGCGCGACAGCGCGCACCTCGTGGCCGACGTGAAACTGGCGCAGCGATCGGGCGACTCGGCACCCATCGGCGGCCTGGTCGAGCGACAGTTCGCCGAGATTGCCGGGCGCGTGCGCTCGATGGCGATCAATCACGAGGGCGGCGGTCACGAACTTCGCTGCGTGATCGCCGACAACTCGGGGTCGGTCACGCTCGTCTTCCAAGGTCGCCAGAACATCCCCGGCATTGAACGCGGTACCCGCTTGTTGGTCCGCGGCACGGTCACGTCACTTCGTCGCGAAGCGGTCATCCTCAATCCGCAGTACGAGATTGTGGCCGCGCCGGCCGGTGACGAGTAACAAAATCTCGTCACCTGATTTGTCAGTCCGCGCCTAGGGAATGGCGCGACCGATGGGTCGATTGCCGTGAGCATGGTGCCCATAAGGTCGAAGACCTGTCTATCTTGTAGAGCGCAGAGCGAGGTGGCGCGAGCCACCGACAATATAAATGAGAGGTGGTGAGCATGGCCAGAGCATTGGTGATCGTCGAGTCGATCGCGAAAGCGACACGTATTCAGGGCATGCTCGGCCCCGACTACATCGTGAAACCTTCCATTGGTCACATCCGCGACCTGCCCCAAAGCGCGGCCGACATTCCGGCATCGGTGAAGGGTGAAAAGTGGGCGCGCCTCGGTATCAACGTGAACGACCACTTCAAACCGGTCTACGTCGTCTCGAGTGACCGAAAGAAGATCGTCGCGGAATTAAAGGCCGCCCTGAAGGAAGTCGACGAGCTCTACCTCGCCACCGACGAGGACCGCGAGGGTGAAGCCATTGCGTGGCACCTCCAGGAGGTACTCAATCCCAAGGTCCCCGTGAAGCGGATGGTCTTTCACGAGATCACGCCCGCGGCGATCGAGAAGGCGGTCAGCGAGACGCGCGACCTCGACCTTCGACTGGTCGATGCCCAAGAGGGCCGTCGGTTCCTCGACCGCCTCGTCGGTTACGAAGTGTCGCCGGTGCTGTGGCGAGCCGTCGACAAAGCCCGCTCGGCCGGACGCGTCCAGTCGGTCGCTATCCGACTGGTCTGCGAACGAGAACGTGAGCGCATGGATTTCACCTCGGCCACGTGGTTCGACGTGACCGCGACCCTGCACGCCAAGAGTGCGACCTTCGAGGCGACACTCGATTCCGTGAACGGTGCGTCGCTGGCGACCGGCAAGAACTTCGACGCGTCGGGCACGCTTGACGCCAAGGCCAAGGTCGAAGTCCTCAGTGAACCGTCGGCGACCGCCATCGCGGCCGGCCTGCCCGACGCGGTCGTGACGGTCACCGGCATCACCTCCACCCCCAGGACGCAGCGCCCGCAGCCACCGTTCATGACGTCGTCGCTGCAGATTGAGGCCAGTCGCAAACTCCGTTTCGACCCCGAACGAACGATGCGGGCCGCCCAACGTCTCTACGAGCAGGGCTGGATCACCTACATGCGAACCGACTCGACGACACTGTCGGACGAGGCGATTCGCGCCGCCCGCGCCACGGCCGGCGCAATGTTCGGCGACGACTACGTGGCGGACGCGCCGCGGCGCTACGACCGCAAAGTGAAGAACGCCCAAGAGGCCCACGAGGCCATTCGACCCGCGGGCGAGGCCTTTCGCTCGCTCGACGAGGCCCAGTCACAACTCGGCGGTGACGAGCTAGCCGTCTACGAACTCGTGTGGAAACGAACCATTGCCTCCCAGATGGTCGATGCCCGACTGACCCAGGACAAGGTCCGTCTCGACGCGACGTTGCCCACGGTCACGGGACTAAATGGTCCGGTCGCGTTGGGACTCACCGCCACTGGCATGCGCATTGAGTTCCCCGGTTTTCGACGGGCCTACGTCGAAGGGACCGACGACCCCGAAGCCGAACTCGCCGACCAGGAGCGAATTCTGCCGGCCCTCGCCGAAGGTGAAGTCGTGCCGGTCCAGGGCGCCGAGGCCAAGGGTCACGACACCCAGCCGCCCGATCGCTTCTCCGAGGCGACGCTGATCAAGAAGCTCGAGGACCTCGGCATCGGACGCCCCTCCACCTACGCGTCGGTCATGAAGACCATCGATCGACGGGGTTACGTGTGGAAGAAGGGGAAGTCGCTCGTACCAGCCTTTCGCGCCTTCGCCGTGGTCAACCTCTTGCAGATCTACTTCGCCGATCTCGTCGACTACCAGTTCACCGCGGCCATGGAGGACCAACTCGACGAGATCGCCCAGGGCAACCAGGACCTTGAGCCGTGGTTGCAGCGCTTCTACTTCGGCGATCCCTCCGCGACGACCGAGTTGGCCAAGGCCGGACTCGAGCGCATGACGCACGAGCCCCACGAGTTCGACTTCGCCGCCATCAACTCAATCCCGATCGGCACCGCCCCCGACGGCGTGGCCGTGAGCGTGCGCTCGGGTCGCTACGGCCCCTACCTCGTGCACGGCGAGGACCGCGCCTCCATCCCCGAGGCGACCGAACCGGACTCCCTCAGCGTCGAGAAGGCACTCGAACTCCTCGCGGCACCGAGTAACGACCGCGAACTCGGGCTCGACGAGGCCACGGGCGAGACCATCTACCTGAAGGCCGGTCGCTACGGCCCCTACGTGCAGGTCGGTGAGATGACCGACCCGAAAGAGAAGCCCAAGACGGCGTCACTCTTTTCAACGATGACGCCCGAGACGTTGACGCTCGAGGAAGCGAAGCAACTGCTGTCGCTGCCGCGTGTCCTCGGGAACCATCCCGAGGGCGATACGGTCGTCGCGCAGAACGGTCGCTACGGCCCCTACATCACCTGGGCTAAGGAGACGCGGTCCCTCGACAACGAGGATCAAATCTTCACGATCGACCTCGACGGCGCGTTGGCCCTTCTCGCTCAACCCAAGCAACGCGGACGCCGCGCCGCCGCCGGTCCTCTGAAGGAGCTCGGTGAGGATCCGGTCACGAAACGTCAAGTCGTCGTGCGAACTGGTCGGTTCGGTCTCTACGTCACCGACGGTGAGACCAACGCGACACTTCGCCTCGGCGACACCCCCGAAACGATCTCGCTCGACCGCGCCTGCGAGTTGCTCGCCGAACGACGAAACGCCGAACCGTCGACGCGACCGCGCAAGGCCGTGAAGAAAGCGGCGAGGAATGCTCCCGCGAAGCGCGCCGCGAAGAAGGCGCCGGCCAAGAAATCGACCGGGGCGCAGAAGCGCGACGCGGTGGCGAAGGGCGCCAAGTCCAATGCCGCCCTTCTCGCCGCCACGCACGCGGACGAGTAATGGGCCGCGGTCTTTTCGTCGTCTTCGAAGGAATCGACGCGAGCGGCAAGAGCACGCAGGCCCGTCGCGTCGCCGATATGCGCGACGCCCACTTCACGTTCGAGCCGGGCGACACGCCGCTTGGCGTTGACCTGCGCCGCTGGGTCCTCGACGCCGCGACCCCGATGTCACCCATCACCGAAGCCCTGTTGATGCTCTCGGACCGCTCGCACCACGTGCGCACGTTGATTGAACCGGCACTCGACGGCGGTCGAAGCGTGGTGAGTGACCGCTACTTCGCCTCGACACTGGCCTATCAGGGCTACGGACGAGGTGTCGACCTCGCGAGACTCGAGGCGGCAACCGAGATGGCGATCGGTTCGTGTTACCCCGATCTGACCCTGCTCATCGATACGCCGCTCGACGTGGCGATCGAACGAAGAACGCCCGACGCGAAGGACCGATTCGAGTCGGCCGATCTCGCCTTCCACCAGCGAGTGCGCGATGGGTACTTGGCAATGGCGGCCAAATGGGGCGACCGGTGGTGCGTCATCGACGGCTCATTGGACGAGGCCGACGTCGCGGCTCTCGTCGACGAGCAGCTCGACTCTTTACCATGGTGACGTGACCGACGTTTTCGATCAACTGGTGGGCCAGGACCGAGCCGTTTCGTCCATGCGTCAATTCGTGAAGAGTCCGGTGCACGCCTTTCTCATCAGCGGTCCCGTCGGATCGAGTCTCCACGACACGGTGATGGCCTTCGCTGCTGCACTGCAGTGCCCCCAAAATGGGTGTGGCACGTGCGAGATCTGTCGACTCGTGCTGAGCGACAACGACAGTGATATCTACGTCGCCGAGCGCGCGGGAGTGTCGTGGCGGATTGACGAACTTCGTGAAGCCGACCGAATCAGTCGACGCCGTCCGTTGGGCGCGGGCTACCAAATCGTGATCATCGAGGACGTTGAACTGACGACGACTGGTGCCTCACCGAGCGCGGCCGCGTTGCTCAAATCTCTGGAGGAGACGCCCACGCGCACGATCTTCCTGCTCACGGCCGAAGACGTGCCTCCGGCGCTCGACACCATCGTGTCGCGGTGCGTCGAAATCAAATTGAAGGGACTGGGCGACGACGCCGTCGAAGCGGTGCTGGTGCGCGAAGGCGCCGACGTGTTTGCGGCACGCGCAGCAGCGGCGGCGGCGAACGGGAATTTGCGCCGGGCTCGCGTGCTCGTTCGCGACGCCGACCTCGCACAACGAATCGCGCAGTGGCGCACCGTTCCCGATCGACTGAACGGCACGCCGGCGGCGTCGGCGGTTGTCGCCACCGAGATCGTGCGAGCACTCGACGACGCGATTGCCCCGCTGCAGAAGATGCAGGAGGAGGAGTTGGAACTGCGGAGTCGTGAGTCGCGAGAAATGGGCCAGCGTTCGGTCGCCAATCGCAAGGATATAGAGGCGCAGTTCAAGCGCGAGCAGCGACGCTTTCGCATCGACGAGTTGCGCTTTGGGTTGACCGCCCTCACGAATGTGTACCGGGACCGGATGGCCGACAGTCTCGAGGACGCGGGCGATGCGAGGTCCGCGTATCGGGTTGGTGCGTCGATCAAGGCGATCGGTGTCGTGGCGCAAGCCTCGCGGCGACTCTCGTCGAACATCGATGAGAACCTCCTCCTCAACGACCTCATGCTTTCATTGATGGAGTTTTGAGGTTCGGCCCAACCAGTCGCCGCGAACCCATCGGGTAGAGTTTTCGTTGCGCCTGGGTAGCTCAGTCGGTAGAGCAACGCATTCGTAATGCGTAGGTCAGGAGTTCGAATCTCCTCCCAGGCTC
>DATCFS010000309.1:0-16856 GCA_036509375.1 Acidimicrobiales bacterium | reverse complement strand
GGCCCATACACCGGGGTAGCCGTCCAGTCGCCCGACGACGCCCAACTGGCCCAACGGATCGAAGTGGCGTACCGTTGCGATCACGGCGTCCTCTAACTTCGTGACGTGGCTCTTGCCGGCTGACGGATCGTCAGCAACCGTCACGATGGCCCACGCCACGACCTGGCCGGGCGCGTGATACGTGACGTCACCGCCGCGGTCGGCGTCAATGACGACCGCCTTCAGCGACGCAATCGGCACGAGGAAGTGCTCGTCCTGAGTGCGGATTCCCTTCGTGTAGGTCGCGGGGTGTTCGAATAATAAGAGGTAGTCGTCGCTCGACTCCATCAGCGCGCGCTGAAAATCGTTCGCCTCAGCGAACGAAATCCGCCCGAGGTGGCGACGGCGCAGCATCTAGCGCTCGCCCTCGACGTCCAGGCCAGCCAACAGTTCGCCCACCCGTTCGAGATAGTTCACTGCGCCAACCGGCTCGCAGATGCGATGGTCGAAGGAGAGCCCGAGCACGACACGTCGGCCGACGCCGAGCGTCGTGGCGCCGCCCGATTTGACAACGACGGGAACTTGGCGCACCGCACCGACCGAGAGGACGGCAACTTGGGGCTGGATGATGATGGGCTCAGTCCAGAGGGTGTGGATACTTGGAGCACCAAGGATGGTGAACGTTCCACCCATGAGGTCGTCGGCGGTAAGTCGTCGTGACGCCACGCGCTCGTCGAGTTCGTGCACGCGACGGGCAAGTGCTCGCAATGTGAGACCAGCGGCGGCGTGTACCACGGGCACCAGCATGCCGTCGTCGGCCACGGCCCGAACGAAACCGAGGTTGACCGTACGGTGGACGACCAGCTCGTCACCCGTGTAGGTGCCGTTGAGAAACTCGAACTCGCCGAGGGCCCGAACGGCCGCGATACTCACGACCATCTCATCGGAGAGGTCGAAACCGTCGCGTGTCGTGCGACCGACGTCATCGAGATTCTGGAATACGGTGCCGTCGACTTCAATCGCGACGAAGCCGTGCGGGGTCACCTGCGCCGATTCGGTCATGTGCTGACCCATCCGGCGTCGTCCATTGGTGAGTGGGACGATCATTTCTTCCGTCGGGCCATCGAGCACGGCACGTTCGGCGTCGCGCCGAGTGATCGCACCGCCGGGGCCACTTCCCATGAGTGTGGAGGCTTCGACGCCACCGTCGGCGAGGATGCGCCGCACGACGGGCGAGACCACGACACCGCTCGACGGTTCGACCGGGGTCGCGCCCTTTGGCGTTGGCGCCCGAGGCGTCTCGACGGCGGTGGCCGGAGTCACCACCGCAACCTCCTCGTGACTCGATGTTGCGGGCGTCGACCCACCGGCGACCGTCGATTCATCAATCACGGCGACCCGGGAGCCCGTCTGCACGGTATCGCCCTCTTCGGCGAGTATCTCGGTCAGGACCCCGGCGGCCGGTGAGGGCATCTCGGAGTCAACCTTGTCCGTCGATACCTCAAAGAGTGGTTCGTCGCGTGCGACCGTGTCGCCCACTTTCTTGAACCACTGCGTGATGATTCCTTCAGTGACGGACTCGCCGAGCGACGGAAGTGTGACGTCAGCCAACGTGAAGCCCACGCCCGGCGAGCGCCAGCAGCGTCTCGCCGAAGGTCTCCGACAACGAAGGGTGCGGCTGAATCAGTGCGGCCGCCTCTTCAGCGGTCGCCTCCCAGTTGACGGCGAAGTAGCCCGCTCCCAACTGTTCGGTCACCCACGGGCCGGCCATGTGCACGCCAAGGATCTGACCGGCCGAACCGTCGGCGCGCTTCTCGGCGATGATCTTCACCACGCCTTCGGTGTCACCGATGATTTGCGCTCGGCTGTTGCCGCCGAAGGGGTCCTTTTTCACGACGACGTCGTAGCCCTTTTCCTTGGCACTCGCCTCGGTGAGTCCGCAAAAGGCGACTTCGGGGTTCGAGTAAATCGCCCAGGGAACACGGTCGTAGTCGACCGGGATTGCCGGCTCGCCCAGGATGGTTTTGATGGCGACAATCGCTTCGGCGAAACCGACGTGCGCGAGTTGGGGCGTACCCGCAACCACGTCGCCGACTGCGTAGACGTGGGCGTTCGCGGTTCGCATATTGCCGTCGGCGACGACGAAGCCTCGGTCGTTGATTTCGACGCCCGTTCCTTCGCCGAGCAGGTCCTCGGTGCGCGGACGACGACCGACGGACATGACGATCATGTCGACCGTGACGTCGTCTGCGCCTTCAATGGCAATCGTCGTCTTGCCCTTCTTTGGCGTATGACCAGTGATGGTGACGCCGGTCTTAATCTCGATTCCACGCTTTTTGAACGCACGCCCGACGACGGTGGCGACTTCGGTGTCGCATCCCGCAAGAATTGCCGGCAACGCTTCGAGGATGGTGACCGTCGTACCCATGTCGGCCAACATCGAAGCAAATTCGCAGCCAATCGCCCCGCCACCGATAACGGCGGCCGTGGCCGGCAGTGCGCTCAGATCCAAGAACTCATCAGAGGTGACAACGATCGTTCCGTCCACGTCGAAACCGGGCAACGTGCGCGGTACTGATCCAGCGGCCAAGATGACGTTCGTGCCCTTGGCGACCACCCCGGCATCGGCGCCATCGACAACGGTCACGGTACCGTCGGCGTCCAGTCGACCGGTTCCTTCGAAGGTCGTGATCTTTCGCCCCTTGATAAGTCCCGACAGTCCCTTGTAGAGACGGTCCACGATTTCGTTCTTGCGCGATTGACTCACTGAGAAGTCAACGGCGACGCCCTTGGTCGTAATGCCGAAGTTGCTGGCGTGCTCGACCGTGCGTCGCACGTGCGCCGTCTCCAAGAACTCCTTGGCGGGCACGCAGCCACGGTGCAGGCACGTCCCACCGACCTTGTCGCGCTCGACAATGGCGATATTGAGACCGGCCGAAGCGCCATAGAGGGCGGCGGCGTAGCCTCCGGGTCCTCCTCCGATTACGACAACATCGAACTGCTGGACCTCGTTTGTCACGGTCTTTCCTTTACCTTCGTAGTGCTCGACCCCCTGAGGAATCCTAATGTTTTATTCGCGTATGGGACGCGGAGCAACGAGCCGGCGTCTAGGAGTGGCGACCGCGTTGCCGGTCGGCCGCCTCGGTCGCCAAGACATCAACGAAGTCGTTCATGGAGTCCCCGGAGTGACCCTTCACCCACGAAAACGTCACCTCGCGCGGAGTGTTGAGGACTAGAGCAAACAGCTCCTCCCAGAGGTCGCGATTGGCGACCGGTTTGCCCTGGGAGTTCTTCCAGCCACGTCGGAGCCAGCCCACGTGCCACTTCTCATTGAAGCACTTCACGACGTAGGAGGAGTCACTGACGATTTCTACGGGGCTCTCGTCGCTTTCTCGAAGCGCCTCGATGACCGCGAGCACTTCCATGCGTTGGTTGGTCGTGTGGGGTGCCGCGCCACTCGCGTACTCGTCGGGACCGCTCGCCCACGCCCAACCACCCGGTCCGGGATTACCGCGGCAGGCGCCGTCGGTATGAATCCGCTTCATATGGTGCGAGTGACCCAGGAATCTGTCTCGGTGGTGAACCTCGTAACGGCGCCGGGAAGTTCGCCTCGCAACACCTGACCAAGGGTGACGTGTTCCAGCACTTCACGCAGTGCGCCGCGAACGGCAATCCACACTTCGCGAAGATGCTTGGCGTCGCCTTCGTAAATCAACGTCTCTGGACGCATACCGCGCACGCCCGCCATCGGGCCGCTCACGACACGAAGTATGTCGGCGATGGAAATCTGATCGGCGTCACGAGCCAATTTGAAACCACCCTCGGGCCCGCGTTGGCTGGTGACCAGTCCCCCGCGGCGAAGGTCCGAGAGAATCGCGCCGAGGAACTTCGCCGGCAGGGCCTGTTCTTGCGCTAAATGTTCGGCGCTCACCGACACGTCACTCGCCGCGAGCGTCAGCAACGCGCGAATGGCGTAGTCGGCTTTTGCGGGAATCTGCATTCTTCCATTCTGCCCCACTCGGGGGCGCGACGTGTCCCGAATGACTTCTATGGTGATGAGATGCCCCAACTGAGTGATCGCCACCTCTATCTTTGCGTGCCCGTGCGCGAGGACATCGAATCGTTCCTGCGCGGCGTGCTTCGAGGCGGAGTGGATATTGTCCAACTGCGCGAAAAAGAGCTCGGCGTCGACGTCCAGCGGTCGTGCGCCGAACTCATGGTCCCGATCTGTCGCGACTTCGGCGTGCCCTTCATCATGAACGACTCGCCCGAACTGGCTCTCGCCGTCGGTGCCGACGGCGTGCACGTCGGACAAGACGACGTCACGGTCAAGATGTGTCGCGAGCTGCTCGGATCGGATGCCATCGTCGGACTCTCGACGCACTCGCGCGACGAGTTTGACGCCGCCCTCGATCAACCGGCGACGTACTTCAGCGCCGGTCCAATTGCCCAGACTCCCACCAAACCCGGTCGCAGTGGTACCGGTGTCTCCTACGCGGTGCAGAGTCAGGCGCGAAGTGACCGACCGGTCTTCGTGACGGGCGGCGTGAACTCGCACAACGTCGCGGAACTCGTCGCCGACGGTCTACGTCATTTCGTGGTCGTGCGCGCGCTCACCGAATCGCCCAATCCCGAAGAGAGCGCCCGTTCGCTTCGACGCGCACTCGACGAAGCGCTCTCAACGGTGCCGGTCGAGCCAACCTAACAACGTCGCCACCATTCTTGGATCGGCGCGCAATTGATGTCCGGCCCCCTGAATGAGTCGGAGTTCCGCTCGACCATCGGCCGCCGCCACCAGATCCCTCGCGTCCTGTGGGGGGATCTCGATGTCCTCGGTCCCGTGACCGACCATGAGGCGGCGTGGCGGGATCTTCGCAATTGAAACCAACGGATCGATCGCGAAGACGTCGTTACGCAACTCGTTGGCCGCCAACAAGTCCCGTTCGTCGCCGACCACCCCCGCGATCTGGACGGCGCGGCGAAAGTCCTCGGCGCTGCCGCACCACGGTTCCAGGTGTGCCGGCGTCGCGAACGTCGCGACCCCCTTGATGCGTTCATCGTCGGCCGCCGCCGCGAGCGCCAACGCGCCGCCGAACCCGAAACCGGCCATGGAGATCTTGCGTTCCGCCTGATCGACGCGATCGAGGATTTGGCTGAGGTCATTGCGCCACTGCGTCGCGGAAAAGGTGCCGGTGCTTCCTCCGACACCCGACAGCGTGCCCGTCGCCACCATCCATCCCGATTCGGTGGCGAGATGTTCAGCCAACTCGGGCAAGAGGCCCGCCGCCTGGCGACCCATGCCCATGGCACGAGGCAGACCGTGCACGATGACGAGTACGTGGCTCGCCACGGGACGCGCACTCGACGTAGCGATTCGCAAATCAAGGAGCGACGTACCGCTCTCGAGTTGCTCGTGGACGAGCACGCGGGGCTAAATACCCAAGCGCTGAGCCAGCAATTCGCGATGGTAGGCCGGATCGCCTAAGAACAACTCCGAACTCTTCGCGCGCTTGAAGTAGAGGTGGGCGTGGTGCTCCCACGTGAAGCCGATGCCCCCGTGGATCTGGATGTTCTCCGCGGCACAGTGGAAGTAGGCCTCGGAGCAGAATGACTTCGCGAGCGATGCCGCAATGGCGAGCTCGTCATTCAGTTCCTGGGCGGCCCACGCCGCGTAGTACGCCGCTGACTTGGCCGACTCCACGTCGAGGAGCATGTCGGCGCACTTGTGCTTGATCGCTTGGAAGGAACCGATCGGCCGTCCAAACTGGACGCGATTCTTGGCGTATTCGACTGAATTCGTGAGGACGCGCTGTGCGCCACCAACTTGTTCGGCGGCGAGAGCGGCCGCGGCCACCTGCAGCATTTTCTCGAGACCTTCGAGGGCGCCGCCGTCGGTGCCGACCAACGTGGCCGCCACGTCGGTGAAGACGACGCGACTTTGTTTGCGGGTCTGGTCCATCGTCGAAAGTGCTTCGCGTGCGACACCTGACGCGTGGGCGTCGACGGCGAAGAGTGACAGGCCCTTTCCGGTCATGGCCGGCACGAAGAGCACGCTGGCGGTGTTGCCGTCGGTGACGTAACTGCGAACCCCGTTGACGACATATCCGGCACCCGACGCCGTCGCGGTCGTTGAGGTCTTCGTGAGGTCCCAGAGACCGCCGTCGTCGGTGAGGGCAACCGTGGCAATGGTCGCACCGGACGCAATGCCAGGAAGATACGTCGCCTTGTCGGCTTCACTTCCGACGAAGAGCACGGCGTTCGCCGCTAACGCCACCGTCGAGAAGTACGGAGAACAGAAGAGGGCCGCGCCCATCTCTTCGAAGACAACGTAGAGCTCGACCGGACCAAAACCCTGGCCACCGAACTCCTCGGGAATGCCGAGACCCTGCAGCGCCAACTCCTTCGCCATCTGATCCCAGACGGCCGTGTCGTAGCCTTCGGGCGTCGCCATGAGGCGCCGGACTTCGGACTCGGGCGACTTCTCCTCCAGAAAGCGCTTCACCATCTTGCGGAGTTCTTCTTGCTCGTCGCTGAATCCAAAGTTCATCGTGCTTCCTCTCACCTACTGGGCGGTAAACCCAGTCACTGCGACATTACTCAACCTGGGCGCGAGCGGTCACGTGGCAGTCTGGGGTATGGACAACGTGGAAATGGTCTGGTCCGATGCGGTCGCCGAGGTACACCGCTTCGTGGTCGGTCCGGTCGAAAACAACGTGTACGTGGTTCGCTGTCGACGAACGGGCGACGCCACACTCCTTGATGCCGCCAACGAACACGACCGCCTGCTTCGCGTCGCCACGAGGCTCGGGGTCACGTCGGTGCTCGAAACGCACGGTCACTGGGACCACATTGGCGCCGTGGAGCAAGTGCGCGACGCCGGGATCGACGTCTGGGTGCGCGAAGAGGACTCGGGAATGCTGCCGAGCTACGACCACCTGCTCGACGACGACACCGTGCACCAGGTGGGCGACCTCCGCCTCCGCACGTTGCACACGCCCGGTCACACGCGCGGCAGCATCTGCTTCGCGCTCGAAGGCACCCCGATGCTCTTCACCGGCGACACACTTTTCCCAGGGGGGCCCGGGAACACGACCTTCGAGGGTGGCGACTTCGCGACCATCGTGACGTCGATCAATGAGCGCATCTTCAACGTCTTTCGTGACGAGACGACAATTTGGCCCGGTCACGGTGCCGAGTCGACCATCGGCACCGAGCGTCCACACCTTGACGAGTGGGTTGCGCGAGGCTGGTAATTCTGGTCATTTAGCGGGTTTCGGCCGGT
Organism: Acidimicrobiales bacterium; assembly: GCA_036509375.1. GTDB lineage: Bacteria > Actinomycetota > Acidimicrobiia > Acidimicrobiales > RAAP-2 > RAAP-2. The sequence goes on along the minus strand of DATCFS010000309.1, from coordinate 9,595 downwards.
AGGCTCGTCCCCGTGTCGACGCCACTTCTAGAACTCCGCAACCTTCACGCACAGGCCGACGGAGCGTCGATTCTGCGAGGCGTCGACCTCGTCGTGCGTGAGGGCGAGGTGCACGCGCTGATGGGCCCAAACGGCGCCGGTAAGTCAACCCTCGCCAACGTCGTCATGGGCCACCCCGGTTACGTCGTCACTGCCGGTGAAATCCTTTTGAACGGCGAGAACATCGCCAAGTGGACACCCGACGAGCGCGCTCGCAAGGGCATCTTCCTCGCCTTCCAGTATCCCGAGGCGATTGGCGGCGTGTCGGTCGTCCAGTTCCTCCGTCAAGCCATCGCGGCCCGCAAGGACCTCCAAGAGCTCAGCATCCTCGAAGTTCGTCTCGACCTCGCCGAATGGATGGACCGCCTCGGCATGGACCCGGCCTTCGCCGAACGCCACCTCAACGACGGCTTCAGCGGCGGCGAACGAAAGCGCAACGAAGTCCTCCAGATGGCGCTGCTCGAGCCCGTCATCGCCTTCCTCGACGAGACCGACTCTGGTCTGGATATCGACGCCCTTCGCGTCGTCGCTAAGGGCGTTCGTACGGTGCGCAACGAACACCCCGCGATGGGCGTGGTCGTCGTGACCCACTACGTGAAACTGCTCGAGGAGATCGAGCCCGACCAGGTGCACATTTTGGTTGACGGTCAGATCGTCCACTCGGCCGGTCCCGAACTCGCCCAGTCGATCGAACTCGAGGGCTACGACGCGTGGCGACCGGTGGCGACGTGACGAGCTTCAACGCACGCCGCGTTCGCGCCGACATTCCCCAGCTGAACCGCCTCATCTTCGATCACACGATCACGTACCTCGACTCGTCGTCGACCTCGCTGCAACCCAACGCCGTCATTGACGCCATGAGTCGTTACTACCAACTGCGCCACGCCAACGTGCACCGCGCCGTCTACCAAACCGCCAGTGAGGCAACGGCCGCCTACGAGGGCGCGCGCGAGTCGGTGGCGCACTTCATCAACGCTCCGGGCGGTGCCGGCGAAGTCGTCTTCACGAAGAACGCCACTGAGTCGTTCAACCTCCTTGCGAAGTCCTGGGGAGCGAAGAATCTGCAGTCCGGCGACGTCGTACTCCTGAGCGAGATGGAGCATCACGCCAATATCGTGCCGTGGTTCCAACTCCGAGAACAGACGGGCGTCGAGGTTCGCTTCATCCCCGTGACCGACGACTTCCGCCTCGACCTCTCGCACATCGACGAACTCATGAAGGGTGTGAAACTGCTCTCCGTCGCCGGCATGAGCAACGTGCTCGGCACCATCAATCCGATTGCCGATCTGGCCGCACTGGCCCACCGACACGGGGCGCTCATCGCCGTCGACGGTGCGCAGTCCGTCGCCCATTCGGCCACGGACGTCGTCGCACTCGATGTTGATTTTCTGATCTTCACCGGGCACAAGATGCTCGGACCGACGGGCATCGGGGTCTTTTGGACGCGGGAGGACATTCTCGAGGCCATGCCGCCCTTCCTCGGCGGCGGTGGCATGATCGCCGACGTGCGCACCGACGGCTACACCCCGGCCAACGGTCCCACTCGCTTCGAGGCCGGTACGCCGCCCATTGCCGAAGCGGTGGGCCTCAACGCCGCCGTGCGCTACCTCGAGGGGCTCGGCATGTCGAACGTGACGCGACACGAGCACGCGCTCGCGGCCGACGCGTTGGCGCGACTGGAGTACGAGTTCCAAGGGCGCGTTCGGGTCATCGGACCATCCGACATGACGAACCGTGGTGGCGTGATCAGTCTCGACGTCGACGGGGTGCACCCCCACGACGTCGCGCAGGTACTCGACCAGTTCGGCGTCTGCGTGCGACCGGGTCACCACTGCGCCAAGCCGCTCATGCGCCGATTCGGACTGGCCGCGACCGTGCGCGCCTCGTACGGCCCCTACTCACTCACCAAGGACACCGATGTGCTGCTCGAAGCGCTCAGTCACGCGGTGAAGATGTTCGGCTGAACGTGACGAACCTCGACGACCTCTACCGCGAGATCATCCTCGATCACTACCGTTCGCCCCGCAACCGCGGTGAACTCGACACTCCCCCGGCCGTGCGCGTCGAAGGATTCAACCCGCTGTGCGGTGACGAGATCGTGGTCTACCTCGACGTCGACGGCGACGTGCTCGCCAACATCAAGATGACCGGTACGGGATGCTCGATCTCCCAGTCCTCGGCGTCGCTGATGAGTGCTGCAGTAAAGGGCAAGCCGATCGATCAGGTACGAGCGACGATCGCCACCTTTAAACAACTGATGACGGTGCACGAATCGACACTCGAACACGACGGCGAACCGGCGAAGGTCGACCTTCGCACCCTCGGTGAGCTGGCCGCGTTGCAGGGCGTCGTGAAATTTCCGGTCCGTATTAAGTGTGCGACGCTCGCCTGGAATACCCTTTTGCAGGGACTCGACGAGGCCGCTGCCTGAGCTTTACGGAGTGCAGACCCTCGGGTCGAAGAACTGATCACCTTCGGGCGGAATCGTCGTGGTCGTCGTTGACGTTGTCGTGGCCGTCGAACCAGCGTGCTTCACGGTCGTCGTCGCGTGCTTAATCGTGGTCGTGGTCGTTGGAATTGCGATGTGCGGAGGAAGCGGAGTCTGGCCCGCAGAATTGATCGGCGGCGGGTTCGTCGGAGTGATCAACTCGCTCCCGAACATCTTCACGAGGGCCTGCTGCGCTTCGGGCTCTTGCACGAACTCCACGTCGTTGCCTTGATAGGTGCCCGGAATGTCGGGCATCGTGATGGTCTGAATGGCCGCGGGATTAATCGAGTGGAACTTGACGGCCAGCCCAATCAGTTCGTTCAGACTGAAGTTGTTGTCGAGTGAAATGCCCTGGGGCAATTTTGAGAGGAACGAGTTGATGGTGAGCGGGTTGTAAATGCCCTTGGCCCGATCGACCATGCCTCGAAGAAAGACGTTCTGGCGCCAAATTCGTCCGAAGTCGCTCGTGACGTCCGAATTCCACACGCCATGCTCGAACCACTCGTAGTGACGACTACGAACGACCGCGAGTGCTTCAAAACCGGTGATCTGCTGGCATCCGGTGTGCAAGATCTTCAGGCCGGAGTAGAGGTCCCGGGCCGGGTAGGGGAAATCCAGGTACACCCCGCCAATGGCGTCGGCGGCGTTGATCATGCCGGCAAAACTCACGATGATGGTGTCGTTGATGGGGATGCCGAAGTTCGCGGTGATGGTCTGGACGAGGAGCGATGGTCCCTTGTCGAAGTTCACGTTGATGCGGTTGTACTTGCCGTAGAGATTCTGCTGAGCGAGCAATGTCGTCATGGTGTCGCGCGGGATCGACAGCATGGAAATAGTCCCCGCGGCCGGATCGACGTGGACGATCTTCACGACGTCACTTCGCTGTCCACTGGCGGCGCCCTTGGTGGCCCCGCTCTGACGAGCGACCAGTCCACTGAGGCCGGCGCGCGAGTCCGATCCAATCATCAGGATGTTGAACGGCTTACCCGAGATCTTCGGAAGCTCGGTGGGAACTGCGAACTTCTTGATGCGATCGAATTGGATGTTCGCGTAGAGGTAACTACCACCGATCACGCCAGCGACCAGCACGATCACGGAAAGTCCGGCGATGATCCACGTGCGACCACGTCGACGTGGTTTGCGGCGACGCTTCGGTGTCTGACCGGCCTTACGGTCGACCGCTTCGCCGAGTGCTACGAGACGGTGCTCGTTGGCGAGTGCACGTTTCTTGGCGGAGCGTGACCCATCAGTGGGCCCCGAAGAGCCGGTTCCGCTATCAGCCATCTGACGAGTTTACCGTTCGTTCCCCGAGAGACCGGTCACGTCGTCGCTGTACGGAACGGTTCGTAGCCGTCACGTTCGAGAATCTCGGAGAGTTCCGCTCCGCCAGTCGCCACGACACGCCCCTCGCTGATCACGTGGATCATTGTGGGCGGGAGTTCCTGGAGCAGTCGTTTGAAGTGCGTGATGACCAGTACGCCGCACTCCCATTCGGTGGTCGCCTGTGATAACCGACGCGCAACCGCGCCCAGGGCGTCGACGTCGAGACCGGAGTCGATCTCGTCCAGCACCGCGAATTTCGGACGAAGGATTCCGAACTGCACCATTTCGGCGCGCTTACGTTCCCCCCCCGAGAGGTCGACGTTGACGAAGCGGTCGAGGACGTCGGCGCGCAGTTCCACGCGCGTGGCTTCGTCGTTCATTCGTTCGCGGAGATGGTCGGGGCTGGCGCCGGCCGCCACGAGCAGATCGAGCGGTCGCACGCCGGCAACCTCCATGGGCTGTTGCATGGCGAGCAGAAGTCCGTGTCGGGCGCGCTCGGTCGGAGAAAGGTTCAACAACTCGACGCCGTCGATCGTCACCGAGCCGCTCGTCACCGTGTATCCGGGGTGGCCGGTGAGGGCGTGCGCCAACGTGGACTTACCCGAACCGTTCGGTCCCATGATGACGTGGACCTCGCCCGAGCGCATCTCGAGGTCGAAACCCTTAAGGACTTCCTTGCCCGCGACTTCGACCCGCAATCCTTCAATTTTCAACGTGGAGGTCACGGAACCATGACCTCCAGGCGCCCGCCAAAGTTTCGAACGTCGTAGTGGGCGACCGGTCGCGTCGCCGGGAGCGAGGTCGGTTCGCCGTCCTTCAGGCGGAACATCGCCCCGTGACGGGCGCACTCAATCTCCACCGAGTCGACGTCGACCTCTCCTTCGGCCAGGCTGAAATCCTCGTGGCTGCAGCGGTCGTCGAGCACGTAGACGTCGTCCTCAATACGAACGACCACGAGCACGCGGTCTTCCACGCGAACTTGTCGGGGCACGCCACTTTCGAAATCATCAATGACGCCAATATCGAGGGCCCTCACGGCGTCACCACGTTCACGGCGGCGAGCACGGACGTGACGTCGCGTTCGACGAGTTCGGCCAGTTCGGGCGGCAAATTGGCGAGCATCTCGTAGAAGAAGCCCTGAATCATGAGCCGCTCGGCGTCCTCGCGCGTGACGCCGCGCGACTCCAGGTACCAGCGTTGGAGTTCATCGAGCGGACCAACACTCGAGGCGTGTGCGCACATGACGTCGTTCTCGCGAATGTCCAAGTTCGGCACGCTGTCGGCGTGGGCCGCCGGCGAAAGCAGGAGATTGTGATTGGTCTGGCGAGCGTCGGTGCGCTTGGCACCCTTTTCAATTTCAATCAGCCCGGTATAGACCGAGCGAGACGCGTCCGCGACCGCGCCCTTCGACAACAGGGTTGAGCGCGAGCGGGCGCCGGTGTGCATTTGGTGCGTGCGAAAGTCGTGGACTTGGTCGCCCGATCCGAGGAACGTTGTCCGCAGTTCATTCTCCGAACCGGCTCCCATCATCTCGGCGTCGTTGCGCGAGCGGTTGTAGTGGGCGCCGATGCCGACGACTGCTTGGCGCAGTCGCGCGTCACGACTGAGAAACCCGGTCGTTCGCGCAACGTGCCACGCACTCTGATCAAGTCGCTGATAGGTGATCAGTTGCAGCGACGCGTTGTCGCCCACTTCGTACTCGCTCAGAGGCACGACGAGCGCATCGGCGCCCCCCTCGAAGTATTCGACGATCGTGGCGCTCGATCCGCGACCGAGGATGATCTGCGTGCGTGAGAACGAGGAGGTCGAGTTGGCGACGTTCAACACCACGATTGGCTGGACGACGTTGACGCCGGCGCCAATCCGAATGACCGTCGTCGCGGGGGCGAGGGCCGCGTTGAGTATCGCGAACGTGTCGCTCTCGTAGCGGTTCGTGAACGTCGTGCCCGACAGGGACCGGTTCGAATCCGTGACCTCGACGGTCACGCCGTCAAGAGCGTCGCCGGTACTGACGCAGAAACCGTCGACGACTCGGATGGCGAGACCGGCGCGCTCGCAGAGTTGAGCGGCGAAGGGCGAGTCGGCGGCCGTTTTTGGCTCGGCCACGACCGAGAAGCTGTCCAGCACAAAGTCCCTTAGAGGGGCGTAACGCCACACCTCGTCGTTCGTGGTCGGTAGTCCGGCGACTTGGAAGGCCTCCCACGCCAGTTGGCGAGATGCCGCGTCAGGTCGGTCGGCAATGAAGGTGGATGCTGAATCAGCGAAGGTTTTCATAGATATCGGAACCAAGGCAGTGTAACGGTCAGGGGCCGCTCTCCTGCGGGCCAGACGTAGGCTCGTCACACGACAACGAAGGAGTTCGCGTGCAATTTTCCTCTGAGGTCCTCGCACTCGAGGTCGACGAACACGTGGCGACGCTGTGGCTCGACCGCGAAGAAGCGCGTAACGCCATGGGGAGTGCTCTCTGGCGCGACCTGCCTCTGGCCGCTCACGCCATTGGCGAGGACCCCTCCATTCGCGTCGTGATCGTCGCGGCGAAGGGTCCACATTTCACCGTCGGCCTCGACCTCAAGGAATTCGGTGGCGGATTCGCCGCACCGGGGGCGGCGGGGTCGCGCGCCTCGGCCAACGCCACGACGTACCGGGCGGTTCGCGCCATGCAGGACTCGGTCACGTCGATGGCCAACCTCGCGGTGCCGGTGATCGCTGCGGTGCACGGCTACTGCATTGGTGGCGGCATCGACCTCATCAGTGCGTGCGACATCCGTCTCTGCTCGTCGAACGCGAAGTTCTCAGTTCGTGAGACCAAGGTGGCGATCGTGGCGGACCTCGGAACGTTGCAGCGGTTGCCGAAAATCGTGAGCGCCGGTCACGTCGCGGAGTTGGCCTTCACCGGCAAGGACATTGACGCAGTCCGCGCGCAGGCCATTGGACTCGTCAACTCCGTGCACGGCGACAACGCCGAGGACGTTCAAACGGCGGCGACCGAGTTGGCGAACGAGATTGCGGCCAATTCGCCGCTCGCCGTGCAGGGTACGAAGGCGGTACTCGCCGCCAACGACGGACGAACGATTCACGAGGGGCTCGAGTACGTGGCGCGCTGGAACACGATGTACCTGCAGAGCAACGATCTGCGTGAAGCGATGACCGCCTTCGTGGAGAAACGGCCGCCGATCTTCGGTGGGGACTAACGCCGCCAGAATTTCCAGCCGCGCTGCTTCTTCTCTAATTCGTCCAATTCTTTGCGACGTTCCTCGTACATCTCGGGCGCGACGTTGTTGACGATCTCGCCGGCCATCTCGAGCAGTTCACGTCGTTCGTCGATTGACGATTTGGTGTCGGGCGGAAGTTCCACGGGTTTATCGACCAGCGTGCCGTGCGACCAGCCCACGTCGACCAGTCGACGTTCGTAGGTGACACAGTTCTCCGGGCACGACCATGGCTGGTCGGGCGCATTGCCGAGCACGCAAAACCGAGCCACTTCTCCAGATTTATAGGTCCGACTTTGAAAGTGCTTGCACTCTTCACGCATTCCCATTTGCACATTCTTTCACGTGCGGCCCTCGTTGTCGTTAAGAATGTGATTATGGCGACCTACCGTATTGACGAAAAAGCCCTGAATCGAGGGGAAATGACGCAAGCCACGAAGGTCGGGGGTCGAGCGTTCTTCAACGACCCCTTCTTCTCCTATCTCGTTCCCGACGACAAGGGGCGCCGGCGAAGCTTGCCAATCTTCTTTCGATCGGTGTTCGCGCACATGGGACCGAAGGGGCGTGTCGTGACGGTGCGCAATGAGGAGAACGTCATCGTCGGTGTCGCCGCGTGGCAGGTGACGGGGGGCTATCCGCTGTCCATCGGAACCCAGTTGGCTCAACTGCCCAGTTCATTGCGGGCGATGTACCGGCGCCCGAAGGCCATGGGGATCGGCTACTCCTATATGGCGGCCATCACCGGCGCACACAAGAAGGATGCCCACTGGTATCTCATGGTGCTCTGCGCCGATCCCTCGGTGCAGCGAACGGGCGTTGGTACGTTGCTGCTCGAGCAGGCGTTCGCCGAAATCGACGCCGAGGGCGTGGGCACCTATTTGGAGACACCCCGCGACGACAACATCGCGTACTACCGACGCTTCGGATTTGAACTCGTCGATACGCTGCGTCCGGTCGACGGCGGGGCCGTTTATTACACGATGTGGCGGCCGCCTCGTTAACCGATCGAGCCTTCCATTTGGAGTTCAATCAACCTCGACCATTCAACCGCGTACTCCATAGGCAACGTGCGAGTGACGGGCTCAATGAAACCGTTCACGATCATGCCCATGGCCTGGGATTCGGTCAGGCCGCGGCTCATCAAATAGAACAGTTGATCGTCGCCAATTTTCGACACCGTCGCCTCGTGACCAATAGAGGCGTCTTGTTCACCAACCTCCATGTAGGGCTTGGTCTCGGAGATCGACTGCTCGTCGAGGATCAGTGCGTCGCAGCGAACGAAACTCTTCGCGCCCGTCGCGCCCTCTTCGACCTTCACCAGTCCGCGGTAGGTCGTCTGTCCGCCGTCCTTCGAGATTGACTTCGAGATGATGGTCGACGTCGTCTCAGGCGCGACGTGCACCATCTTCGCGCCAGCGTCTTGGACCTGACCCGGCCCGGCGTACGCAACCGAGAGCACTTCGCCCGAAGCCTTCGGTCCCATCAAGTACACCGAGGGGTACTTCATGGTGAGGCGCGAACCAATATTGCCGTCAATCCACTCGACGTGCGCCTCGGCTTCAGCGCGTGCACGCTTCGTCACGAGGTTGTAGACGTTGTTCGACCAATTCTGAATCGTCGTATAGGTGATGCGCGAACCGGGCAGCGCCACCAGCTCCACGACGGCCGAGTGAAGCGAGTCGGTCGAGTAGACCGGCGCCGAGCACCCCTCGACGTAGTGAACTTGACTTCCCTCGTCGGCGATGATCAGCGTGCGCTCGAACTGACCCATGTTCTCGGTGTTGATTCGAAAGTACGCCTGCAGCGGTTGGTCGACGTTGACGCCGGGGGGAACGTAGATGAACGAACCACCACTCCACACCGCCGAATTAAGAGCGGCGAACTTATTGTCGTTCGGCGGAATGACGGTTCCGAAATACTTACGGACCAACTCCGGGTACTCACGAATGGCGGTATCCATGTCGCAGAAGAGCACGCCCAAGCGTTCCAGGTCTTCGCGGTTGCGGTGGAAGACGACTTCGGATTCGTACTGGGCCGTGACGCCGGCTAAGTATTTGCGCTCCGCCTCGGGGATGCCGAGACGCTCGTAGGTGTTCTTGATGTCGTCGGGCAGGTCTTCCCACCGGTCCACCTGGTTCTCGGTGGGCTTGATGTAGTAGTAGATGTCGTTGAAGTCGAGATCGGGCATACGGTCGGCGAACCAGGGCAACATTGGCTTCTTCTCGAAGCGCTTGAGCGCATTGAGGCGAAAATCGAGCATCCACTTCTCTTCGTTCTTGATGCCCGACATCTCACGAACGATGGCCTCGTTGATGCCCTTCTTCGGTTTAAAGACCGGAATCTGATCGTCGGACCAGCCCAGTTGGTACCGGCTGAAGTCCAAGTTGTCGATAGCCATTGCGCTCCTTTGGGATAATCCCTATGTCCATAGTAGTTAATCCACGTCGCAGTATGACAATAAATACTGGCAAAATGAAGCGTGCCCACTCCACCTTCCGTTCCCCAGCGCCCCTTTGCCCTTACCCGCCACGACGAC
>DATCFS010000308.1:0-8417 GCA_036509375.1 Acidimicrobiales bacterium | reverse complement strand
CACGGTACAAATCGAAGATGGCCGCGAAGGCGTTCCCATCGTTCCCCAGTGATGCAGCCCAAGCGGCGGCCTCGTCATTCGGTGATCTCACTTCAAATAATGTCCGCATCGAAGTCAGCGTTACACGAACGTGCTTTGAGATGCATTTGAATCTCGAAACCGTCAACGCCGCAGATTGTGACATCCCCGTCAGCATTGACTCCGAGGAAATGTAGCCAATGATGCAGCCAGGGACTCAGATTCGAGAGGATTTCAGCGGACGTCGGTGGACCTGGTGAGTGCTCTGACCAGGTAATCTGGACGGCTACGGTGGCAGTCGGATGGTCTGGCCCAATTCCCAAGGTGCCGGGATCGAGACCCGGGCGGCCCACTAAATCCCTGTTCAAGGGATTTAAATGGCTCTTCGGAGTCCAGCGGACTCGGTCTCCTCAGCGTTCCCTTTCTCTCCCCGTGCGTAGCCGATGGTGGGGAATGTGGACCCGGTGCTCAATGGGCCAGTTGAGGTGATTTCGACGCGTGTGACATCGCGGTCCCACATTGGAAGACTACGAGGGTCTTCTCCTACGAGTCTGTCGGCTTCTAAAAAGGCACGGGTTTTGGTGCGATCAGGCCAGCGCGCTGGTAGCTCGCGACAAGGGGCGTAAAGGCCGCGCCCACGACAAGAAAAAAACCGGCGAGGATGAGCCAGCCCACTCGGCCGAGGCTGATCGCGGCGGCGGTGACCAAGCTCGGTCCGATGACGCCCGAGATCCCCCACCCTAACGAGAAGGCTCCTTGATACTGACCTTGCAGGTCGTCACGAGCGAGGCCGTATCCGATGCCCCAGGAGGCGCCCGAACTATAGAGCTCGCCAAAAGTGTGGGCGGCCATCGCGAGTACCAAGATGGCGCACGCCACTATTGGATTCAGACCCGAGGCCAGAGCGTAGAGCACGCAGGCTACAGCTATCAACAGGCCGGAACGAAGGAATATCCTCGCAGCGCGCACCACGTCACCCGAACCTCGACTCGTGCGCACCTGCAAGGTGATCACCATCAGGGTGTTGATGACGAGAAGAACCGCCACCCACCAGCGGGGTGCACGAGTGTCGTCAATGATCCACAGGGGAAGGGCCACACTTTGGATAATGAAATGAGTCGCGAAGAGGCCATTGAGAAGAGACGCGAAGAGGTAGCGCCGATCGCGCAGTACGACCGTCATCGGTGCGCGCCGCTCACCCTCGCCCAGAGCGACGGGCCGCATTGGCGGCAGCCGCAACACGAACGCTGCGGCCACCATGAAAGTGAGGGCGTTGCCGAGCACCATTGCGACATACGCGAATCGAGTATCGAGGGCGAGGCCCACACCGGAGAGCACGATGCCAAACGACATTCCCAAGTTCGTCACCGCGCGCTGGTATGCGCGAATGCGCACGCGTTCCTCACCCTTGCCAAAGCGGCCCATGAGCGTTGAGCGCGCGGCACCGTTCGCTCCACCCAGTGCGCCCGCAACAATACCGAGAAGGAGAAAGGGGACGAAGGAGTGCACCAGAGTGAAGCACGCCATAACCACGCCTTCGCCCGCGGTCGCCGCGCCGACGATGAACCGGGGATCGAAGCGGTCAGCTTGGTGCCCGGCGGGAATTGAGACGAGAAGACCGGCTACTGCCGCGATGCCTAATCCAAGAGCTACCCGGTGTACCGAAAGTCCCACGGAGCGAGTGAAGAAGATGACCTCGACTGTGTAGTACAGGCCGTTCCCAATCGTGTTCGCGAGTGTGGCCTTCGTCAATGTTCGAAGTGGGCCCGGATCGGGCAGCGCCGCGCGACGCAGGCGCTCGCGACGAGTGGTCACCGGATCAGGAGACGACACGGAGTCATGGTACTCGGGCACTTGACGTAGGGTCGAAATCCGCGCGGTACCGATCGCCGTAGAGCGTGCTCCGGGCGGCCCACTAAAAGTTGAATTGCTTCGGTTTCTAGAGGACAAAATCATTCGGGACACTTCCGAGGATCCTTCCCCACGGCATGACGTGACTATCCGTGTCAAACGGGCTTAGCGTTAGATCCTCTTGAACCGTTTCATCGGAGAATGTGTAAAACAATGCGCGAAACGACTGAACCTTTTCTAAGCGTTCTCAGAGTTGTGGTTTTGGGCGGCCTCATGGCGACGGTTCCGATGAGTCTTGGAACTGTCTCAGCTCCGCGCTTGTACAACCATGTTGCCGGCACGTCCGAATATGTTGCACTCGGGGATTCCTACGCTTCGGGCGAAGGTCTGCAGTCCAACGCGGCGACGTACATTGCTCCCTCGAACAATGACGGATGTCATCGAAGCGTGACGGCGTATCCCGTCTTGGTGGCGGCAAATCTCAACGTAGATCTTGGTCAATTTGAAACGTACGGATCCGGTGGCTTTGTTGCGTGCTCCGGGGCCACGTCAAAGGGCCTCTTGAAAGGAGAGAACGGCGAGCCAGCCCAACTAAGTGCACTGTCGTCAACAACGCGTTGGGTCACGGTGACCGCCGGAGGCGATGATCTTCATTTTTCAAATGTCCTACTCGCGTGCTTAGAACTACGTGCGAGTGTCAAAGTCGGCCGCGCGACGAGGAGCTACACGCAATCGGGCATAGTACGTGAGAGCACAACGTGTGGAGCGTATCTCGCCAGTGCAAATTCTCTCTTCGCTGTTACGAGCGGAACTTCCAAAGAAGTGGCCGCGCTTGAACACCTCTACGAGCAGATCTTCGTTCACGCACCCAATACTGAGCTGGCCGTACTCAACTACCCACAACTGTTCACTGAAAGCCCTCCCGCGTTCTGTCCCGTCGCTCGCGGAATCGGTCTTTCCTCACTCCTCAAGGTGAGATCCGCCCAATTAAACGTTGGATATTCAGCGAGTGAGATCTCAGAGTTCAATAGCGTGGAGATCGAATTGAACACCGCCATCGCGAGCGCAGTAAGTGACGTGAGCGCACTGGGAGACAACATTCGACTGGTTGACGTCAACGGCCCCACGAAGTCCTCTGCAATTCCTTGCAATCTCACGACCAACGGGCGATCCGACATGAATGCTCTTCGGGTTTCCGTGGGTTCGCCGCTGACGACGGTCGTCGAGAACTGTCACTTCAACTTGGCTCACCTACTTTCGCGTCGGCCCTTCGTTTCGTGTCCCTCGTATGAAGGAAGTGTCTTCCTGGCGAACGTTGCCGCCAACGAATCGTTCCACCCGAAACAGGTTGCGCACAACACGATGGCGCGAGCCGTTGACGCACTCTTCAATCAGGTTCCACCAACAACGACCGCGCAGAATCCGACGTAAGGCATTACAGGTGCTTCAATGACTGCCATATCGAAGCAGAGTGACTCACCAATGGACGCCACCGGTTGGGTTCCACGTAGCCACGTAGGCCCAGCCGCCAGTGCAAGGTTGCAGACTTAGAGCGTCGGACCACCATCGCAAATCGAATTGTCGCGGTGTAGGTTCGCCTTTGAACGAATGAGGCGATCAGTCGAGAATCCTCGCCTCGTCACCTTCGCGGATACCGCCAGGGCGCGCGACCCTCGCGCGCGAACCCACATTGCCGTGGTGGTGACTGCTCACGTGGCGTAACACGTCGAGTTGGCGATTAAGGCCCCCGGGTTGAGGTCTCGTCGTCATGACGCATCGTGAGCATGGCTTTTCGATTTCTATTTCGACCTCGCCCATCTGAATGCGGCGCAGCGGCGAGGTGTCAAGACGCCTCTCGCCGTCATCGACGACAATGTTCGGTCGGAATCGTCGCACGTCCCAGTGCAGGTCGGGACGCTCGATCGACAGTCGCTCCATCTCCGAAGTCGTGAGGAGATGAAGCGCACTCTCGTCGACGAATCGGCCACCAGTTCCTTCCCATGAGACCACTCCTGAATCGTCACGTTCGAAATCTTCCTGGCTCTCAAAGGTGGCCGTTCCGAACGTCGCGGCGAGCACGAGCGCCACCGGATACCCGAGCCAGGAAGAGAGCTCGTCATCGAGACGAACTCCCTCGTGAAATTCTTCGCCCGACGGAAGGGTCACCACGAGCGCGCCGGAGCGAAATTCCGCGGTCGCCTCGAGCAGTCGGCCCTCTCGTTTCGCGGAGAGGATTGTCCCAGACTCACGTCGAAGGACCCCGTAGGCCCGGTCGCCCTCGACGCCCGACAAGCCCAAGTCCATTTCGTCGACCTTCTGGCCCTGCATGGATTTCACGGGATAGCGCCACAAAGAGGAAACCTTGGCAGTCCGGGGTGAGGCGACGTCGAGCACGCAAGAAGCCTAGAAGCCAAAGAGTGGGCCAGCCTGACGTCCTCTCGTCAGTCAACCGTCGCGCCCTCGCTTGGCGGCGGCGCCAGTCGAAATGAGGTGTAACGGTTTTGCTCGGAGGAGGACTGTTGGGTTGGACGAGATCGTCCGAAGTGTCCATTGCCTCGCCCCCGGCGAGGTGCCCGAGAGGAATCATATGAAGAGACTGATTACCCGACTGGTGCTACCAACGACCCTCGCCCTTGGAACCCTTAGCTTCGGCCTCAACGTCGTCGCGTTGCCAGCAACTGCGGCGCAGAAGAGCCACACCACGATGGCCACCAAGACCTGGCATGGCAAGATCGTGAAACTCGACGCGAAGATGGGCACTACCGAAGCCTTCACCATGACCGTCGGCATGAAAACCTACGTGGTCCACTACGACTCGATGACCCACTGGGTAATGGGGACCGCGAAGAACATCAAGGTCGGCGCCCTGGTCACGGTGACCGGCACGCTGAGGGCGAAGACCATCGCCGCGGCGAAACTCAGCGCGTAAGCAATCCCTTCACTGCCGTACGACAACGAGGTCGCCACTGGCAGTATGGACTCATTCCGTTCTCATTGAAATACGAGAGGCCCATGGCTACTAACGGCGTCACATGTTCCACCTCAATCGCATCGGCCGAGCACTTCCCGGCTCGAGGAGCGTCCCACTCGTGACGCCACCCGAGCCCACCAAGCACGTCGCGGTCGGACGTCGGGTCTTTCTGGGCGTCACCGGACTCGCCGCGCTCGGCGTCGCCTTCGGCGCCAGCGTCCAGAACTTCCTGGGTAACGCCCTCGGCTCGGGGCTCGGAGGACTGCTGCCCGGCGGTGATCGGTTTCGGATCTACTCGATCACCGGTACGTATCCGAAGATCAAAGACGCGGACTACCGATTAAGGGTGAGCGGATTAGTACGTCATCCCAAGACCTTCACGCTGGACGACCTCAGGACGATGCCGGTGACCTCGTTCACCAAGACCTTCCAGTGCGTGACGGGCTGGAAGGTCCCTGACGTGCAATGGGAGGGAGTTCTCCTCTCGGACATCATGGACGCCGTGGGCGTGCGGCCAGGGGCGGTCGCGCTCACCTTCGAGTCCTATGACCGAAACGACACCGAGAGCCTGACGATCGACCAAGCCCGACTTCCCGACGTCATCGTGGCCTATCGAATGCTCGGCGCACCCGTCACGACCGAGCACGGTGGCCCGGTGCGCCTCTACGTGGCCCCGATGTTTGGGTACAAGTCACTCAAGTGGCTCTCGGCCATTCGCGTCGTCGACCAAGTCCAACCAGGTTTCTGGGAGCAGAACGGCTATCCCGTGAATGGGTGGCTCGACGGAACGACCGGTCCAACGAACCCTGACCCGAACCTCACGTAGACCGATGGCCGTCTACCCCACCGTCACCCATCGCGTCGCTCGCCTCATGCGATTCGATCACGTGCAACGCAGCGCTCATTGGGCGAACGCCATGCTCTTTGGTGCACTCATGTTCACCGCTATCCCGCTCTACTTCGGTTCGTTCTTCGGTGTCGTCCTTCCACGCCACGTGATGGAGCAGATTCACCTTTGGAGCGGACTGGCACTCCCCCTCCCAATTATCATCTCGCTGCTCGGACCGTGGGGCCGCCAGATGCGACGTGATGTGCGCCGCGTCAACGCCTGGACCCGCGAAGAGATCCGTTGGCTTCAGACGCTGGGACGTTCGCCGCTCGAGGCGGACAAGTTCAATCCGGGGCAAAAACTCAACGCCATCTTCATCGGCGCGGCGATCGTCGTGATGCTCGTCACCGGTGCAATGTTGCAGTGGTTCCGATTCTTCTCGGTGTCACTGCGCCAGGGTGCCACCTTCGTCCACGACGCCTTCGCCTTCGCTATCTTCGCCGCGGTGTTGGGCCACATCATCGTGGCGATCACCCACCGCGACTCCCTACGATCGATCTTCAAAGGATGGGTGAACGAACAGTGGGCCGCGACGCACGCGACGAGGTGGCTCGAGGAGCCTCGCGGCGTCGCCGACTCCCCGGATTCTCTCTAAGTTCAATCTTCGCGCCGTCTCGACGATTGTTCACTAAGTTTCGTAGAAAGAGGCCGTGAAGGGGAGGATCGACGTGGGAGTTCAAGGCACCATCGGTACCCTGGTGTGTCTCGCGGGCGTCCTTTGGATACTCCGCAACGAGAACGTGCCGCACGACTCGAGGGTGAGCGGCCGTGGTGAGTTCGCGGAGCTCCACGCGGTGGTGCCAGTGTGCGACGCCGTAGGAGTGGCCGGGGCTCGGTATCGACGGGGTGTCGGTGGATAGCCCCTTCAGCCACGTCGACGGGGCCGGAAAACTCCGGATGGTCGACATCTCGGGCAAGCGGCACACTCTTCGCAAGGCCTGGGCGCAGTGCCTGGTCGTCACGGACATCAAGCTGGCCAACATTGAGCGCCGCCACGACAGTCTCGAAGTCGAGCACGCGGCGCGCGTGGCGGGCGTCCTCGCTGCCAAGAGAACCGCCGAGATCATTCCCCTCTGTCACACGCTTCATCTGAGCGACGTGAATGTCGAACTCGTTGAGCGCGACGGCGGCGTCGAAGTTTCCTCAAGTGTGATCGCCAACGAGTCGACCGGCGTGGAAATGGAGGCACTCACCGCGTGTGCGTTCGCCGCGCTGAGCATCCTCGACTCACTACGGGCTCTCGACCCGAACGCGCGTATCGACGACTTGGTTCTCTTGAAGAAAGAGGGCGGCAAGTCGGGGAGTTGGGGACGGCTCGTCGAAGCTCCGTCGCGGCGTCGCCGACGTCGCTCGTCGTAGCGAGCCAGAGAAAGGACCTCCGTTAGCATGGACGCCAGTGATCACTGTTGCACGTTTCGTGAGTGTTCGTCGTCACGGCGAGAGCGACACTAGATGTCGCTGAACTCGAACGTGCCCGTCGCGGTCTCCCTACGCGCGCACCCTCGCGCTGTCGAGGGTGACCGGGGTGAGGTATCTCGGGCGAGCATGCCAACCGTCGGCGCCCTGGTCGACCGGTACGGTCGGGTGCACGACGACCTTCGTGTCTCGGTGACCGACCGCTGCAACCTTCGCTGCGTCTACTGCATGCCCGACGTCGGCATGACCTTTTTACCCCACGACGCATTGCTGAGCTTCGACGAGATCGTTCGCGTCGCCACCGTCGCCGCGTCACTCGGCGTCACGTCACTTCGCCTGACCGGCGGCGAGCCGCTCGTTCGTAAGGGCCTCGTCTCGCTGGTCGCACGACTTGCCCTCATCGGCTTTGACGACCTCTCACTCACCACCAACGGCATGTTGTTGGCGCCCCACGCGACGAAACTCGCGGTCGCTGGACTCACGCGCGTGAACATCAGCTGTGATTCGTTGCGAACGGATCGTTTCGATTCAATTCGACGACGTGGCGACTTAGCGACCGTACTGTCCTCGATGGACGCGGCCGAGGCGGCCGGTCTGCTCCCGCTAAAGGTGAACGTGGTGATCCTGCGCGGGGTGAACGACGACGAGATTCTCGACTTCGCCGCCTTCGCACGCGACACAGGTCGGGTCGTGCGCTTCATCGAGTTCATGCCCCTGGACGCTCAGGGTCAGTGGGACAAGACCCAACTCGTCCCCGGCCGCGAGATCTTTGAGCGAGTGTCCGCGGTCTGGCCCCTCGAAGCCACTGATCCCGGCGGGTCCGCGCCCGCCGAACGGTTCCGTTTCGCTGACGGTGGCGGTGAAATTGGACTTATCTCGTCGGTCTCCCAGCCGTTTTGCGGTACCTGCAATCGACTCCGACTGACGTCGGACGGCGCACTTCGCAACTGTCTCTTCTCCGACGACGAACTCTCCGTGCGTGACCTCCTGCGTGACGGCGCGGACGATGCGCGAATCGCCGAGCTGTTACGACGGGCGGTCTGGGAGAAGTTCCCCGGACACGCCATCAACGAGCCGGACTTTCTTCGACCCGCGCGCTCGATGTCGATGATCGGTGGGTGATCCCATGACTTCGACGCTTCGGTTCGTTCGAGCGCGCGTGGGCCCGTCGTGAAGTACCGCGCCACCCAAGCCGCGGAGCTTCTGGGGGTGAGTGCCGACACGATTCGGCGCTGGGCGGACGCCGGACGAATCAAGTCGTCGCTGGGCGAC
>DATCFS010000307.1:0-10635 GCA_036509375.1 Acidimicrobiales bacterium | reverse complement strand
CGTCGAGCTGCGTTCGACTGACGACCGGTCCGAGGACGGTCGCGGGGTCCATGGGGTCGCCCGTGGGCACGGCCGCCATGGCGGCCACGAACTTTTCGAGGAACTCGTCCGCCCGGTCGCGCACGACGATGTAGCGCTTGGACGCAATGCACGCCTGCCCGTTGTTCTGGACCCGGGCGGTGACGGCGAGGGGGACTGTGACGTCCATGTCGGCCGAGCTGGCGATGATGAACGGGTCCGAGCCGCCCAGTTCAAGGACGGCCTTCTTCAAATTCTTCCCGGCGATCTCAGCGACCGAACGACCGGCGCGGTCCGAGCCGGTGAGCGTCACCGCCGCGATGCGCGGGTCGGCGATGATGCTTTCAATGGCGTCGTGACCGACGAAGAGCGTCGTGACGACGCCCTTCGGGAATCCCGCGCGCATGAAGAGGTCTTCAATAAATTTCGCGCAGCCCGGCACGTTGGACGCGTGCTTCAGCACCATCACGTTGCCGGCCATCAGGGTCGGGGCGGCCACACGGATGAACTGCCACAAGGGGAAGTTCCAGGGCATGACCGCGAGCACCGCGCCAATGGGGTCGTAGCGAAAACCGCTCGCGGAACCGCTCGTGGCGACGGTTTCGTCCTTCAGCATCGATTCGGCGTGCTCGGCGTAGTACCGCATGACGTGCGCACACTTGGCCGCTTCGCCCTTGGCGGCGTTGAAGGTCTTGCCCATTTCACTCGTCAACATTTCGGCGACGACCGGAATCTCGCTCTCCAAGAGTTCGGCGGCGCGCTCCATGAGACGAGCTCGCTCGGCAATCGACATGGTCTTCCAAATCTGGAAGGCACTCGCGGCATGTTCGAGGGCGTGTTCGACCTGTTCACTGGTGTGGCCATCGAATTCGGCGACGACCTCTTCGGTGGTGGGATTAATTGCTCTGAATGACATGGCTCTAGTCTGCCAGTAAAACGGCGGGCTGCGACGGGGTGGTCCCGATTTCGCTCCAGTACGCCGGGGCAACGACCGAGACCAGCACGAAGATCAGACCGAGCAGCAGTGCCGCGGTGACGGTCACCGGACGTACGCCCCAGGTTTTGGCGAAGGCCGATTGCACGAGTGCGCCGAGGGGATAGAAGATCGAGAGCGAGAGCGTGTAGAGCGAGAGGATCCGTGATCGTTCACTGACGGGGGCGTGGAGTTGCACGGCCGTATTGAGACCCGTCAACGTGCCCACGTACGCTCCCCCGAGCAGGACGAGTGCGCTCACCGCCCAGACAAGATTCTGCGAGAGTCCGTAGAGGGCCATTGCGAGGGCGATGGTCGCCAACGACGAGCGAAGGACCAGCAACCGTGACGTTCGTCGCGCAATCGCTGGCAGGGTGACCGCGCCAATCACCGCACCGACGCCCTGGCCGGCCACGAGCCACGCGGTACCGGTTCTTCCGGCGTGCAACGTCTGGATCGCCATCGCGGGCACCAGTGCAATGAAGGGACTCGCGATGAGGGCCACGGTGCCGACCCCAATGATTGGATAGCGACATCCCTTCACCGACCACGCCCGCTTCGCCCCGAACGTGATCTCGGACCAGACGTGAATCGACGTCGTCGGCTTCGGTCGCTTCGGACTGCGCACGAACGAGAAGATCACCACGACGAAGACGAACGAAGCCGCGTTGAGCGCGAAGCAGATGCCGGGCGATCCAACCGCCAGGGCGACGCCGGCGAGCACGGGACCGATGATGCGTCCGAGATTGAACTGCGCCGACGAGAGGGACACCGCCGCCAAGACCTCGTCACGCTCGACGAGGTCGGGCAAAAGCGATTGCCACGCCGACCACGACGCCGAGCCGCAGAGACCTTCGACAATGGCGAGGTAACAAGCCAGTTGCGGTGAGAGATGGTGCGTCAGTTCGGCGGCGGCCAGCACACTGGCGCTCACCGCCATCATGAGATTGTTCGCCTGGATCCAACGCTGGCGACTCCAACGGTCGGCGATGACACCGCCGAGTGGCGAACCAATCAGCGCCGGCGTCCACGCGCACACGGTCAAGAGACCGAGCCAGAGTGCGTTGTGTGTGCGCTCGGTGAGGTAGACGCCGAGTGCGACGGTCTGCATCCAGGTGCCCGTCGAGGAGACGAACGATGAGGTGAGTGAGAGAGCGAAACTCCGATGTCGAAGTGGCGCAAATGAAGCGTTGGCCATGGAGACGACGTTAACGGTCGACCCGTTCGCCGCCTAACCGGTCAACGAGTTGGGGTCAGTCGCCGCCCTGTTTGCGACGGGGACGCAGTGCAAACCACCACACGGAGATGATGGAGGCCAACGCGCCCAGTACGCCGATGCTCGACTTCAGGGCCTTGCCCTTGTTGTGCTGGTTCTCGACCACGAACCCATCGTAACGAGCAAAACGCCGGGGGTGATGCCCCCGGCGTCGTGCACGACTCTGAACGACTCAGGCCTGCTGGGCGGCCTCAATCGAGAACTCCAAGACGATCTTGTTGCTGACGATCAGACTGCCGTTCTCCAAGTTGCCCTGGAAGGTGACGCCGAAGTCACGACGGTCGATCTCGGTACGAGCTTCGAAGCCCGCAACCGTCACGCCCGGCGCCATGGAGGGGCCCGAACCAAGGAACTCGAGGTCGAAAGTGACCGACTTGGTGATGCCCTTGATGGTCAAGTCGCCAACCAGTTCGAACTCTTCGCCGCCCTTCGCGGTGATCTTGGTGGACGTGAAGCTCAGCGTCGGGTAAGTCTCGAACTCGAGGAAGTCCGGGCTCTTCAAGTGCGCGTCGCGCATCTCGTTGTCCGTCGTGATGCTGGCCGCCTGGACGGTCGCCTCAACCGAGGAGGTCTCGAGGGTGTCACCAACGGTGATCGAACCGGTGAAGTCCGTGAAACGACCGCGAACTTTCGAGGCAACGAGGTGGCGGGCAATGAAGCCGACCGTTGAGTGGACGGCGTCAACGTTATAGACACCGGCTGCGGGAAGAGTGCTCGTCGCGGTGGTGTCAGTGGATGTTTGGGTGGGGGTCATGGTAAAGCTCCTTTTCTAGACACGTGCTGTGCTTCGCCCAGTATACTCGCATATGCAATAACTTGTCAAGCAGTAATTGTTAAGAGAACTATAAGGTATACTTTCGCCATGACATTTCAACCGAGCACCTGCCCCTCCGGGGACGAGAAGGTCCAGCTCTTCGGTCTCCTTCTGGAGACCAACGCTCGCCTTGCTCGGAGCCTCTCGCTCGAACTTGAAACGGAATGCTCGCTGCCGCTCGCCTGGTTCGACGTCTTGTTGCAACTCCACAAGTCACCGGACGGTCGACTGAAGATGAATCAGATCGCCGACGCCATCGTGCACTCGACCGGCGGCACGACGCGACTCATTGACCGCCTCGAAGAGGCCCGTTTCGTCGAGCGCCAGAACTGTCCGAGCGACCGTCGGGCGATCCACGTGGCGATTACGCCATTAGGCGAGGAGAAACTCACCGAAGCGCTGAACGTGCACCTTCAGTACTTGGACGAAGCGCTCGCCCAGCGACTGTCGGACACCGAACGCGGTACCCTCACCACGCTGTTGACGAAGCTCAACGCGTCGCGTTAGGCCTTCGCGACCCAGGCCCTCGCCTCTCGGCCATCGTCCAGCTCCAGTACCGTACCGTCGCCCCATCCCGATCCGGTGATCACTTCGACGGCGAGCACTTCATTCGACAACAGTTCGAAACCGTCACTGAGGTCGTCGAGACCAAAGACGTGCAGCACAATCCGATCGGACACGTCCAGCCCGGAGTTCTTTCGCAGATCCTGCACTTGGCGCACGACGTCGCGCAAGTAGCCGCGGCGAAGTAGTTCCTCGTCGAGCGTCAAGTCGAGTGCGATCACTTCCCCACCGTCGCGCGACACGGCGTAGCCGCCCTGGCCCTTCACGCGCAGTTCTATGTCGACACCGCTCAGTTCGAAGGTGCCCGTTGACAACGTCACGTTCAACGAGCCACCGGCTTCAAGGACGTCGGCGGCAGCGATGGAATCGAGCGCCGCGAGCGCGGGCTTCAACTCCTTCACCGCCTCGCCGAGACGTGGCCCCACCGCTCGGAAATTCGGCACTAAATCGAACGTCAACACGTCAGCCAGTTCGGTGCCGTACTCGAGATGGTCGACGTTCAGTTCATCCTCCACGATTCCCGCCGGCGGCATGGGCGAACCGGTCGGCAGAAAGACGAGCGCACGAGCCAGCGGTTGACGGACCTTCACACCGGCTTCGGCCCGCGCCGCGCGACCGAGCGAGGTGAGGCGACGCGCCACGGCCATGGACGCTTCGAGTTCGACGTTGCGACGTTCGGGGTTACCCACCGGCCAGTCGGCCAAGTGGACCGAGTCGTTCTCGGCCACGGTGAACAGTTCCCGGTAGAGGCGTTCGGCGACGAAGGGGCAGAAGGGGGCCAAGACGAGCGTGACGCGTTGGAGCACCTCGAGGAGCGTCGCCTGGGCCGCGAGTGAATCGGACGCCGGCACGTTGGGATCGGTACGCCAGAACCGTCGTCGATTGCGACGCACGTACCAGTTGGAGAGATCGTCGATCAGTTCGGTGAAGGCGTCGGTGCCACCAAGTGGTTCGTAGCCCTCAAGCGCCGTGGTGACGTCGACCGTCACGCTCTCGAGCCGCGAGAGGATCCACCGATCGATGGCCGGTCGATCTTCCGGTGCCGGAATCTGGGGATCCGTGGCGTCGAAGTGATTGAGCGACGCGTACGTCGTGAAGAAACTGAACGTGTTCCAGAGCGTGGCGAGCGTTTCGCGCATCGACGAATCGATCGCGTTCAGCCCGGCCCGGGTTGACGTCCAGGGCGAACCCTGCGAGAACATCCACCAGCGCAGTGCGTCGGCACCCCGAGAATTGAGGACCTCCCACGGGTCAATGACGTTGCCTACCGACTTGCTCATCTTCTTGCCGTTCTCGTCGACGATGTGACCGAGACAGAGGACGTGCTCGAACGGTGTCGCGCCGAAGACCAACGTGTTGACGGCCAGCAGCGTGTAAAACCACCCACGCGTCTGATCGATAGCTTCGGCAATGAATTGGGCTGGGAACTGCATCGCCGCTTCGCTGCCCGCAACGTGGGGGTAACCCACCTGAGCGGCCGGCATCGCGCCCGCGTCGAACCACGCGTCGATGACCGGTTCGACCCGTCGGGCCGTGTCGCCACAGGTTCGACAGGGCACGACAACCTCGTCGATGCCGGGCCGGTGGGGATCGAGTTCACTGAGATCGAGTCCGGCCAGGGCGCCCAGTTCCTCGCGCGAGCCCACGCACGTGAAGTGATTCTCGGCGCAGCGCCAGATCGGCAGCGGCGTTCCCCAGAATCGGTCGCGCGACAGTGCCCAGTCGACATTGTTCTCGAGCCACTTCCCGAAACGTCCGTCGCGGATGTGTTCGGGGTGCCAATCGATCGTCGCGTTCTCACGCAACATCTCGTCGCGAAACTGGCTCGTCGCCACGTACCAACTGGGCTTGCCCCAATAGATCAACACCGTCCCGCAGCGCCAGCAATGCGGCAACGGGTGACCGTACTCCATGCGCCGGATGAGGACGCCGCGACGATCGAGTTCGTCGTTAATGTCGTGGTTCGCACCGCGAACGTCTCGTCCTTCGAGCCAGGGAACGGCCGCCGTAAAGGCCCCATCGGGTCCGACGGGATTGATGGTCGGTAGTCCGTGTTCGCGCGCAATCTCTCGGTCAATTTCACCGAAGGCTGGCGACTGGTGCACCAATCCGGTGCCGTCGTCAGTCGTGACGTACTCGGCCATCACCACGTAGCAGGAGTCACTGTCGTCAGGAAACGCCACGTCGGTGAACGGTCGCTCGTAGTGCACGCCATCGAGCGCAGTACCGAGCATCGTCGCCGATGCGCTGGCCCCTTCACCGAAAACCGATTCGACGAGCTCGCTCGCAACGATGACGCCGTCCACGACGGCGTAGGTAACCTCGGGGTTGACGGCGACCGCGACGTTCGACAACAGCGTCCAGGGCGTCGTCGTCCACACGGCGAGGTGCGTCGCTCCGTTCAGTCCGCCGTGCGCGTCGGCGTCAGTGATGCGAAATTTCACGTACGCGCTCTCGTCGATCTCTTCGGTGTAGACGTCGGGTTGGCCGAGTTCGTGGCTGGACAATGCCGTACCGCAGCGCGGACAGTAGGGAACGACTTTCAAATCTTCGTAGAGGAGGCCACGATCGAAGAGCTGTTGAAGATGCCACCACACCGACTCGACGTAGGAAGGATGGAACGTGTAGTACGCGTGTTCCATGTCGGTCCAGTAACCAATGCGCTCGGTCAGTTTCTCAAACTCCCCGACGTAAGTGAGGACCGATTCGCGACAGAGTCTGGTGAACTCGCCAATCCCGACCTGTTCGACGATCGCCCGTTTGCCCGAGATGCCAAGCTGCTTCTCCACTTGGACCTCGACCGGGAGTCCGTGCGTGTCCCAACCGGCCCGGCGACTGACGAAACGGCCCTGCATGGTCTGGTAGCGACAGAAGAGGTCCTTGTACACGCGGGCCCACACGTGATGGAGTCCGGGCTTGCCGTTGGCCGTTGGTGGCCCTTCGTAAAAGACCCAGGGCTCGGCTCCCGCTCGGTGCGACATGGAACGCGCGAAGACGTCATTCGCCTTCCACCGGGCCAGTTCGGCCTCCTCGATTGCCACAAAATCCAGTTCTGCGCTGATGGGGCGAAACACACGACTCCTTCAATGAATCCTCACATGGTACTGAACGAAAGGGCGACGACGAACCGGACCGTACGCTTATGGCGTGTCCGAACTGACCATCAAGGAAGAACCAATCGACTCCAACGGAGCGCTCAGTGTGCTGCACGCCGCGACCGATGAACTGACGCAGCGTTACGGCGGTAGCGGGGACAGTGAACATCTTCACGTCGACGAGTTGCGGTCCCCGCGTGGACTCTTCCTCGTGGCACGGCTGGAGGGACACCTCGCTGGCGGTGTGGGACTGCGCCCAATTGGCGACCCTGACGAGCACTGGGGTGAGATCAAACGACTGTGGGTTCGCGTTGATCTTCGTCGCGAGGGCATCGCGGCAAAACTCATGTACGACGTGATGACGAACGCGAAACGGCTGGGCTACGTGCGGCTCTATCTCGAGACCGGACCACGCCAACCCGAAGCGATCGCCTTTTATAAGAAATTTGGCTGGACGTCGCTACTCGACTATCCCGACGGCGTATTCGCGCACCCGCAATCGCTCCGATTCACCAAGGACCTCTAGGCGAACGCGAGGTTCATCCACTCCGGTGTCAACTGTTCGAGCGAGCTAAGCACCAAATCGGCCAACGTGAACTCCGCCCGAGTGCTGTCCTCGGGCGTCGGTACCGCGACGACCATCATCGTCGCGGCCTTTGCCGCTACCACGCCGGCCGCGGCGTCCTCGAAGACGAGACATCGAGATGGTTCAATCGCGAGCGCCGTCGCGGCAGTCAAAAAGACGCCAGGGTGGGGCTTGCCGTAGGGCTCGAACTCCGCCGAATGCACAGAGGCGAAGCGCTGGTCCAGTCCAAAGTGTTGAAGGCACCGCCCGATCAACGCGAGCGGTGTCGAACTGGCCAGCGCGATCGGACCGCGCTCACTCGCAAGATCGAGCGCCCGAAGTGCTCCGGGCATCAGTCGTCCCTCCTGTTCGACGAGGTCCCCAACTCGGTTGAGCAGCAATTGGACCACTTCATTGGACGAGTGGCCCTCCCACTGATGGCGGGCCCGCCAGTAGTCGACGACTTCATTGACGTACATTCCCTTGGTGGAGCGACTCTCACTCTCGGCGAGCGGGACGCCGAGCGACCCAAAGATCTCAACTTCGGCCTTGTGCCAGAGAACCTCCGAATCTATTAAGAGTCCGTCCATGTCAAAGAGAGTTGCTCGTACCGTCACTCCGCCACCCTTCCACACGACGACCAGTACGGTGAGACGATGGGATCAGTTCGACGACTTGAAGTTGGCGACGTTGACGGCGTCGTGCAGCGAATCACGCTTCGACTCGCTGAAGACGCCACCGTGCAACCGCTGGTGAATCCATCAATCCCGGAGGGACTACTCGCCGACTCACTCCGAAATGCGCGCGACCAGACCTGGGTTTGTGAGGAGGACGGCGTGCTCGTGGGGCATCTCTATGGCGCCTTGCTCGACAATGGTACGTACGGTAACGGCGTGTGGATTGGCCCCGACGGCGTCTCGTTCAACACGACCGACATTCTGGCCGACCTCTACGCGACGGCCGGCGCACAGTGGATTGAACACGCAGCGCTCGAACATTACGTGTGGACGCTCGACGACGCCGTCTCGGTCGAGCCCTGGTACGAACTGGGATTCGCGCGAATGCACATGCGCGGCGTCCTGGAATTGACCGAACCTCGCGCGCACCCGTTCCCCGAGGGCTATCTGATCAGGCACGGTAGCGTCGACGACCTCGACGTCGCCGTAGCGCTCGACGACGAACTCGACGCCGTGCAGCGCGTCGGTCCCAGTTTCTGCATCGGGCTCGATCACTCGACCAAGCGTGACGATCTCCTCGAAACGTTGGAGGACCCCGACACGAAGTACTACGTCGTGGAGGCGAACGACCGCGCGGTCGCCCAGTGCATCACGTTCGCACTCCCCCCGCGACGTGGCTCATTCGACCACACGCTGCACTTGAGCGCGGTCACGGTTGACGCCGAGTACCGGCGCCTCGGCGTGGGCACGGCGATGATCGATTGGGCTTTGAGCGAAGCCGTGAGCGCCGGATTCAAGTTCGTCGAAACGAACTGGCGCGTGACCAACCGTCGCGCGGCCAACTACTGGCGCAACTACGGCTTTGTCCCGACGTACGTGCGACTCCATCGCACCATCGGAACGGGTTAACCGAGGTCGGCTTCGATGGCGCTCACGAGCGCCGGGTCCTCGGGGGTCACCGTCGGAGCGAATCGTTGCACGGATCCGTCAGGACCGATCAAGAACTTCTCGAAGTTCCAACGGATGTCGCCCGAGTAGCCCTCGGCGTCGGCGGTTTTGTTCAGTTCAGCGAAGAGCGGGTGTTGGTGCTCGCCATTCACGTCGATCTTCTCGAACAACGGGAAGGTCACACCGTACGTCGTCGAGCAGAACGTCTGGATCTCTTCGGCGCTACCGGGCTCTTGGCCGGCAAACTGGTTCGACGGAAAGCCAACCACGGTGAAACCGCGGTCCCCGTACGTCTTTTGCAACGCTTCGAGACCTTCGTACTGCGGCGTCAGGCCGCACTTCGAGGCGACGTTGACGGCCAGGACGGTCTTTCCCGCGTAGGGAGCCAACGAAGCGGACTCGCCGGCGAGCGTGTTGATAGGGATGTCATAAATGGTCATGGCGCGACTTTAACGTCTGGCCGCACGATGGTGACAGCCGTAGGCTGCACCAATGCACTGCGTGGTAATTGAGGACGGAAAACTCGCAATCGTCGAACGCGAGACGCCCGACCCCGGTCCGCTCGATGTCGTGGTCGCCGTGCGAGCGGCGGGCATCAACAACGCCGACCTCATGCAGCGAGCCGGCTTCTACCCCGCGCCCGAGGGCTGGCCGGTGGACGTGCCCGGTATGGAGATGGCTGGCGTGGTGTCCGCTGTCGGTGACCGAGTACATGAGCCACTCCTCGGGCGACGGGTCTGCGCCATCGTGGGTGGTGGCGCGCAGGCGTCGCACTGTCTCGTGCCCAGTGAACACCTTCTCTTCGTGCCCGATCACGTGCGTTGGGACGAGGCCGGAGGATTTCCCGAAGCGTTCACGACGGCCCACGATGCGTTGGTGACGCAGGGGCAACTCCGCGCCGGTGAACGGGTCCTAATCTCCGGTGCCGCAGGCGGTGTGGGGGTCGCCGCCGTCCAGATCGCACGTGCGCTCGGTGCCCACGTGATTGCGGTCACTCGCACGAGCGAACACTTTGACGCCCTAATGGCCCTCGGTGCGGACGAAACCGTCACGCTCGATCAGGTCGCCGACGTCGAGCGCGTTGACGTCGTTCTGGAACTTGTCGGCGCCGCGCATCTCGCCGTCGCGCAGTACCTCCTTAAACCATTCGCCCGCATTGTCGTCATCGGCGTCGGGGGCAGTGGCGCCAAAGTGGAGCTCGACATGCTCGCCTTCATGGGGACGCGGTCCACGTTGACCGGATCCACGTTACGGTCGCGTTCACGCAAGGAGAAGGGCGAGGTCGCCGACCGCGTCAACCACACGCTCATACCGCGCTGGCGGACTCGCGAATTCAACGTGCCCATCGCCAAGACGTTCTCACTCGACGAGGTCAGCCAAGCGTACGAATATTTCGCCCGGCCGGGAAAGTTCGGCAAGGTCGTTTTGCGTCTTGACGAATAGCGCTACGTCAGCATGACGCCGTGACGACGCCAATACCTCGACCACACCCCTCTCGTTGCGACCCCGCACGTAGTGACTACGACGCAATCATCGAGGCGCATGAACGGGCCGTGATCGCCGGTGAACCGAGCTACCGCGACCCATCGACCGGACTCACGGTGTTGACCGTCGCCACGCACTTGGCGAGGGGCACCTGTTGCGACAGCGGATGTCGTCACTGCCCCTACGTCGAGGATTAAATCGCCACTTCTTCGTCGTGTTG
>DATCFS010000306.1:0-2767 GCA_036509375.1 Acidimicrobiales bacterium | reverse complement strand
GATCAGTTCTAGGGGGAATAATGTCTCGAATTCGTGTGGTCACCGATAGTGCGAGTGACCTTCCCGAAGCTTTCGCTCGTCGCCTCGACGTCGACGTCGTCTCACTCACCATTCGCTTCGGCGACGAGGAGTTCACCGACCGCGTCGATCTGACGCCCGACCTCTTTTGGGCCAAGTGCAAGAGTTCGAAGACCCTGCCGGAAACGGCAGCACCCTCGCCCGGTGCCTTCCAAGCGGCGTACGAACGCGCGAGGAGCGACGGATGCGACGGCGTGATCGTCCTCACCTTGTCGTCACTCCTCTCCGCCACGCACCAGTCAGCGACGCTTGCGGCGGAGGCCGTCGCCGGCGTCATCGACGTCCGCGTGCTCGACACGTTGAACGTCTCCATGGGCCAGGGACTCATCGTCATCGACGTCGCCGAACTCGCTCCGACGGGCGCGAGTCTCGATGAGCTCGTCGCGCACGCCGAGTCCCTCATGCCCAAGGCCGGCGTCGTGGCCGCGCTCGACACGCTCGAACACCTGATCAAAGGAGGACGGGTCGGTGGCGCGAAGGCACTTCTCGGTCAAGTGCTCTCGATCAAGCCGCTCATTGAACTGAAGGACGGCATCGTCGCCGAGGCCGGCCGTCAGCGCACCCGCGCGAAAGCCCTCAACGCGGTGGCCAACGTCGCGCGCTCGCACGCGCCACTTCGACGCCTCGCGTTGATCCAGGGCGCCTGCACCGACGTCGCCGCGCTCAAAGCGCTCATCGCTGATATCGCCAGCGAGTTCCCTTTGATCATCACCGACATCGGTCCCGTGGTGGGCACGCACGGAGGCCCCGGCATCATCGGACTGACGTGGATCGAGGCGTGACCAAGGCCTTCAACTAACCCCGATAGTTCACGAGTGACGTGAATCGAGTTGATTTCAGCTTTTCTCATCGCCAGAGTTGCCTCGGGACTGATCGGGTCACTGTCGCGACCGCCAGAGATTCGTGAACGCAGATTTCGACCATGCAAAATGACTCGAGAGAGGTTTTAAGGCGGCGCTGGTCCATCGTGGGCGCGTTGAAGGGGAAATGATTCGCTCAGGTGAGTCGTGCGATGCGTTGGTAGGCACCGAGCAGGACATCCGTCGTGGGCCAGTCCTCGAGTAGACGGACGATCCGTCGTCGTGAGCGGTAGACGAGACGACCCGGCGCGTGAAAGATCTCCCAACGCAGGGCCTTGGGTCGCGCCTCCTTCCACGGTCCCTTCAAGCACAGCAACTGGAACCAGCGCACGAGGTCGCCAGAGAGGGCGACGCTCATGAGCCAGTTGGCGTTCGCCTCGAAGCTGGTGAAGGGGAACCGGTTGAGTCCCGACTCCTTTAAGCGTTGGATGTGACTCTCGACGTGGGCGTGGGCGCGCATGGTGACGTCGTGGTCCACGGGGTCGCCTTCTTGGTCGGTGTAGAAACCCCAGTAGCGAAACTCGTGGCTGGGAAAGAGACTGCGTTGAGCTCCGGGGTGCAATGGTTCTCTGCGAATAATGAGTCGCGTGCCCTCAGGCATCGAGGAGAGGTTCACGTAGTCGCTCAGCTCACAGACACTGGCTCCTTCGCGTGGTTCACCGTCTTGGGCGAGTGAGGGTTGCCAGAGGTCGGGCACGTCGAAGGTCTGGTAGAGAGCGCCCGTGATCTGGGCATTCGACCGCGCCGAGACGAAGAACGCGACGTTTCGTTCTCGACAGGCACTGAGGAACTCTTTGGTGCACCCCGCGCTATCGGCGCGCGCGATGACGCGGCGCGTGGTCGTGGTCAGATGCTCACCCACGTGGTGTCCCCGCGTGATTCGCGGAGGTAGTTGACCAAGTGCCGCGTCCAAGAGTTCGATGTGGTCACCTGCGTTGTTGGCCGTGGCGTTGCCCGCGCGCAGCGTCGCCCCTAGTGTCTCGCCGGTGAGGTCCGCGAAGACGAACAGGGGATGGAACCCGAAGCCGTCCTTGTAGTTGGCGGCCGCGTGCTCCTTGAGTTCCGAGTGCACGTCCACCAGTGACGCGTCGAAGTCCAGGATCACGGGGTCGCGCCTCGTGTCCAACTTCTTCCAGACCTTGGCGCGCACCTCGGCGAGGCCCTCGGCGAGACTCGAGCGCTGTTGGGCGTCGAACTCGTGCAGGGTGCGAAAGACCGTCGAATCCGAAGGGACCGAACCGAACATCTCTTCTTGGGCTCGCAGGTGTTCGATGTCCGCGCAGCTCTCACCACCGCCGGCGAGCACGAGGGCCAAGTGGGTGAGCACCTTGCCTCGGTCGTGCAACGGTGCTCGTTCACCGCGTGGCGCAATGCGTGACGAGAGCGACGCGCCGAGGCCTAACTGGTCCGCCAATGCGCCCAAGGCGTGTAGTCCGACGTGGGCCGCGACGCCGTCACCACCGGATTCCACACTGACGTAATTCGTTGAAGTATTCTGCATCGGAGAGGTGCCCTTCGTTTTTGGTGACTGGTTGAGTGATAACTCCAGTTTTCCTTGTGCGGAGGGCACTTTCGTGTATTGCGCTTAGTTGATCACGTGGACTCGTGAACTATCGGGGCTAACTGGGTTTGTCCCAATTAGTTGCATCGAAGCGATGACGTGGACACGCTTCGCACCACTGTTCAAGTAGATCACCGCGTGCGCGCATGATCGTCAGTGTCATAACCCGTCGCTAGCGAGCCCGTCTGTGACACCCGGTCTCAATACTGGTGCTCATGGTCACGCCGCAACCCCCGGTCTCGCACACTGGTCAGAACCTCACTCGCGC
>DATCFS010000305.1:0-7636 GCA_036509375.1 Acidimicrobiales bacterium | reverse complement strand
GACGCCGGTGATGGCGTCGTGCACTCGCACGGGGGACGGGTCGCCACCACGACCGAGATAATTCCGTGGGCCGTTGAGGTGGCCCGGCGGGGCGCCGGTGAGATTCTGCTCACGTCGATTGCGCGCGACGGACAACGTACGGGATTCGACCTTGAACTGACGGGGGCCGTACGCGACGCGGTGCACGTACCCGTAATTGCGTCGGGGGGAGCCGGTTCGGCTCAACACGTCGCCGACGCTTTACGCGTCACCGACGCCGCGCTCGTGGCCTCGATCGTGCACGAAAATCCTGCCGGTCTACCGGGCCTTCGTCGCGAGATTGAACGTTTGGGAATTGAACTTCGACCAATGAAGGAACGGGTATGAGCGAAGATTTGAAGGCCGCCATCGTGCAAGACGACGCCACCGGTCGCGTGTTGATGTTGGGTTGGATGGACGACGATGCCCTGTCGCTCACGCGTTCGAGCGGACTCGTACATTTCTTTTCCCGGTCTCGTCAACGGCTCTGGCAAAAGGGTGAGACCTCGGGCAATACCCTTCGCGTCGTCGAGATCGTGCTTGACTGCGATGAAGATGCCGTGCTCGTGCGCGCGAACGCCGACGGACCGACCTGTCACGACGGCAGCACCTCCTGCTTTACGCCGTGGCTGTGGCGAAAGATCCTCCAGCGTGAAGAAGCCCAATCCACCGACTCGTACGTGGTGTCGCTGCTCAACGAAGGAACAGGAAAGATCGCACAGAAAGTTGGCGAAGAAGCGGTCGAACTCGTGGTCGCGGCGCTCAGCGAGGACGACGAACGAGTCGTGAGTGAAGCGGCCGATCTCTGGTTTCACACGTTGGTGCTGCTTCGCAGTCGTGGTCTTGATCCGGCGGCGGTCGAGGACGAACTACGCCGCCGCAGCGCCTGAACGCACATCAGCCGGTTCAACGAGCGATTAAGTTGGTACTCCGGAATGTAACGAGAGGGAATCGATTGTGTTGGTAGCCACGGCGGTGTCGTCGAGCTCCGTCGTCCTCGTTGGCACGGTTTTTCTGGCGTGCGCCGTTGAGATGGTTGAAGCGCTCACCATCGTGATTGCCGTCGGTCACACCAGAGGGTGGCGCTCGGCGTTCGAAGGAACGGTGGTGGCCCTGGCCGTTCTGAGTGCGCTCGTCGGCGCATTCGGTCCGGCCCTAGTCCACGTACCTCTTACGACACTTCGACTGATTGTCGGTGGCGTGTTGTTGATCTTCGGAATGCAGTGGCTGCGAAAGGCGATACTGCGGTCCAGCGGCCTCAAGGCCAAGCACGACGAAGACGCGATCTACGAGGCGACCGTCGCGCAACTTCGTGCGTCGGGCGTCGAACGCGGCCGTGACCAGACAGCGTTCGTCCTGGCGTTCAAGGGAGTGTTTCTGGAAGGACTCGAAGTCGTCGTCGCCGTGTTGACGCTCGGGACCTCCGCGCACCGACTCGGTTTGGCGATGGTCGTCGCGGCAATCGCCATCGTGGTCGTCGGTGTGATCGGAGCGATTGTCGCGAAACAGCTCTCGAGCGTTCCCGAGAACGCGATGAAGATGGCCGTCGGTATCCTGCTCGTCAGTTTCGGCACGTTTTGGACGGGCGAGGGACTGAAGGTTCGTTGGCCGGGCGGCGACACGACGCTGTTAGTATTCGTCGCTCTGTACGGACTGGTCACCTGGTTGCTCGTCGCCATGCTTCGTCGAAATGACGTGCTCGCACGACCGGTGGCCACCTCGTGAGTAAGTACTCTTCAGCACCACTTCGACTCCTCAAGGCCTTTGGCCGGTTCTGGTGGGACTTTCTGATTGGGGACACGCCAGAGTTGTTCGTCGCGGCGCTCGTCATTATCGGCGCCATCGCGCTCGTGAGCGACGTTGGACACTTCAACGGCGTCGCGATCGTGCTGCTGCCGCTCATGGCGGTGCTCGCGCTCGTTCTGTCCTTGGCACGCGCAAAGCGAGCGTCGCGCAAAGAGTGAGTTAGGAACCGGGCAGCTCGTACGAGGTCATCGAGAGTGAACCCATCTCGTATCCGTCGATGAGGGTGCGTGTTGGTGTGTTCGCGGCGGCCGCCAGACCAGCAATATAGGCCAGCGGCAGAAAGTGATCGGGCGTAGGAGCCGCTAATCGGTAGTCCTGGTGCGAACCGGCTCGGCCGAGCTCTGTTGTATCACTGGTCATGATGGCGCGCATGTCGTCATCGAATCGGTGTGCCCAGTCGGTGCCGAGACCGGGCATGTTCCAGTCAATCAAGCGAAGATTGTGCACGATGTTCCCACTGCCGAGGATGAGCACACCCTCGCTGCGGAGTTCGTGCAACTTGGCGCCGAGGCTGAAGTGGTAGTCGAACGGCAACTCGGCATTGATTGAGAGTTGCAGGACCGGAACGTCGGCCTTCGGAAACATGTGGA
Organism: Acidimicrobiales bacterium; assembly: GCA_036509375.1. GTDB lineage: Bacteria > Actinomycetota > Acidimicrobiia > Acidimicrobiales > RAAP-2 > RAAP-2. The sequence continues at coordinate 5,222 of DATCFS010000305.1, read as the reverse complement.
CCAGTACCGACCAGGCGCCGTGGTCAATGCCCCAACTGTCTTCGTCGAGACCCACGTACGACGGCTGCACCACGTCGACAATGCGTTGCGCAATTGACGGGTCACCGGGAACTGGATAGTCGACGTCGAAGAGAGGTTGGGGGAAACCATAGAAGTCGTGGATAGTGCGTGGAACTTGCATTGCCGTCACGGCAGTGATGTTGACGTACCAATGGGCCGAAATGACGAGGATCGCCTTCGGTCTTGGAATTGAGACACCGAACTGCGCCCACGAATCGGTATAGCGGTTGGTCTCCAGCGCGTTCATCGGACTTCCGTGCCCGAAGAACGCCGCGGGCATCAATGCTGACATGTCATCCTCGATTCTTCGTCGCCAGCGTAGCGGTCGGTATTTCGACGATGGTCGTCGTAACCTCGACGTATGCGGATGTGGCGACTTCTCGGCGGCGTCCTTCTCGTCGCGAGTTGTCTCTCGAGCAGCGCAAGTGCGAGTGAGAGTCGAACCGCGACGACCAATCTGGCGTGCGCCACCCAGATTGTGTCGACGTGGTCGACGACGCAACTCGCCAACGAGACCATTGCGATTCCCGTTGCGGCGACGAACATTGGTGGGCTCGGACCGGCGGCGCGCGCCGGGTACGGGGGCTATTTGCTCTTTGGCACGACCGCTCCGGCGTCCATGTCCGCGATCTTGGCCACCTTGCAACGCGAACGTCCCGGCCACTTTGCGAGCATCGTGATGACCGACGAGGAGGGCGGTGGCGTTGAACGGCTGACCAATCTCGTCGGCTCGTTTCCTTGGGCACAGACGATGGGCAAGAATCTCACCGCGAGTCAAATCACCGCGATCGGAGTTCGTGTGGGCACCGCGCTCGCGGCCGCCGGCGTCAATACTGACCTCGCGCCGGTGCTCGATGTCGATGGTCGCGCGCAGGAGCCGGGTGCCGCCAACCCGGACGGCTATCGATCGTTTAGCGGCCTCCCTTCGGTCGCTGGCGCCGACGGATCGGCCTTCATGAAGGGGCTCACCCAGGCGAACGTTCTGTCGGTCGTCAAGCACTTTCCCGGCCTCGGGTACGCGACGCGCAACACCGACTACGGACCGGCTGCGACGTTGTCCTGGTCGGCACTGCAAAAGACGGGACTCGCACCGTTTCGCCTCGCAATCGCCAACGGGGCACAGGCGGTGATGATGTCCAACGCCCGAATTCCCGGACTCACGTCACTGCCGGCCGGCCTCTCGCCCGTTGCCGTGCGGGCGCTTCGCCAAACACTCGGCTTCACCGGTCTCATCGTGACTGACTCGCTCGGGGCGGGCGCGATCAGCGCGTTGCACCTCTCACAGCCGGCGGCGTCGGTCGTCGCGCTCGCCGCGGGGGACGACCTCATCCTGTACGGGTCGCCCACGTCCGTTACGGCATCGTTGGCGCTCGCGGCGCAGATTTCGAGCGCCATTTCCAGGGGTGTGGCCAGCGGAGCACTCTCGAAGGCAACATTGATCGCCGCCGCCGCGCAGGACCTCGCCGCGCGCAATCAACTTCCGTGCGCGTAGCCCACGATCGCAACGACCCGACGAGTTAGAGATAGTGCGGCGGTGCCTCGTTCGTTTCTCGTCGCGAACGCCGAAGTTCTTCCTTCAATCGGGCGTTCTCGTCACGAAGTGACAAGATGATTTCTTCCAGTTCTTCACGAGTGGGCGGTGTCACGGACATGCTTAAGGTTCGCATACGCCGAACGAGGGGGTGCGAACAAGTTCGTTCGTGCTCGAAACGGGCGGTACCGGCCGAATAAGAGGGAATTCGCAGCCATTCGTCGTGCGCGGTTGCGTCGCTTGTGATTATCGTACGTCGTGTCGACCCAGAGTGGCGTTGACAAGGGGGGATGTATGGCTACGAGCGAAGTGGAAAGTATGGACGGCGATCGTCTCGCAGCCCTCGGATATAAACAGGAACTGTCGCGCGTCCTTTCGCTGTTCGACAACTTCTCGGTGGCCTTTGCGTACTTGAGCCCGATGGTGGGGATTTACTCCTTGTACGTCCTCGGCCTCGGTATGGGTGGTCCGCGCTACCTCTGGACGATGCCCGTTGTCGTCGGACTGATGATGCTCGTGGCGCTCGTCTTTGGTGAACTCGCGAGTGAGTACCCGCTCTCCGGCGCCCTGTACCAATACGGCAAGTACAACGTCGGTCCGCGCTACGGATGGTTCGTCGGCTGGATCTACGGTTTCGCGCTGCTCGCCACTGTTGCGTCGGTGGACTCGGGCATTGTGGGCTACGTCACGAGCCTCATGCACGTGTGGTTCAACACCAACCTCGACCCCACGAATCACGTCACGATCTTCGTGGTCGTCGCCATCATGATCATCCTCTCCGCGATCCTCAACTCGGTCGGCGCGAAGATCATGGGTCGCGTGGCCGGTTTGGGTGTGTACGTCGAGACGATTGGTACCTTCGGCGTCGCCATCGCGCTCGCGATTCACGGATTCCACCACGGCTTCGGTTACACCTTCACGACGCAGGGTGCCCAGAACCTCGCGACCAATCACCTCGGTATCAATTTCGGAGGCCACTGGCTCACCGGGGCCGCGCTCGTCGCCGTCCTCGCGAACGTGTATATCTTCTACGGCTTCGAGTCGGCGGGCGACATTGCCGAGGAGACGAAGGATGCTCACCGACAGGTCCCCAGGGCCATGCGCAACGCGCTGCTCTACGGAGGCATTGCGTCATTCGTCTTAGTACTGGGCCTCATTCTCGCAACACCCAAGTCCGGTATTGGCTCCGTCGTCGCCGGAGGCATTCCGTCGATCCACGCGGTTCTGCCGGCGTGGCTTCAGGACTTCTTCCTCATCATGGTGATCATCGCCTTCTTCAGCTGCGGCACCGCGGTGCAGGGTGCAGGTGCGCGCGTGGCCTTCGGCTTAGCTCGAGACGGCGCCATTCCCTTCTCCAACCAGATCAAGAAGGTTCACCCGAAGCACAAGACGCCAGTGAACGCGATCATCGTCGGTACGGTCATTCCGTTCCTGTTCTTGCTGCTCGTGCTCATCAATCCGTCGAAGAACACGCATATCTTGTGGTTCTACTACCCGGCCAAGGTGAACGCGCTCTACGCGTTGGTCTCGTTCGCCACGTCGGGTATCTACCTCTCGTTCCTTCTCACGGTGCTCGGCTCGCTCATCGCGCGTCGACGTGGATGGGTTCCGAGCGGTTCGTTCACGTTGGGTAAGTGGGGCGTGCCCGTCGCCGCGGGCGGCGCGCTCTACCTTTTCTTAATGCTGCTCAACATTGTCTGGCCGAGCCCGCTCAGCAGTGGTCGAGCGGCCTACTTCAACTACGGCTGGGTCACGTTGCTCGTCATGATCATCATCGTCGTGGTCGGTGCCCTCTACGAGGCACTGGCCCGACCGGACAAGACAAAGAGCCAGCAGAGCATTCAATAGGTTCCACCGGGCCCCGGCGTCACGAGTGTCGCCGGGGCCGGGTGGCGTACCGCGACGAATCGGGTTCGGCGAGGTCGTGTGCCCAGTCACCACGTCGATGCGCCGCTCGACGCCGAGATAGCCACGTGGGCCCGCTACGTCACGAGTCGACAGTCGTGTTCCCGCGACGACACGACAGAATCGATCTAGGGAAAGAGTCCGCGCAGTTCGGTCGCTTCGGCGATTCGTTCAACGCCCACCGCAATGGCCGTCTCGCGCAGCGTGACTTCCAGTTGCAGGTGTCGCGTCCAGATGTAATTGAACGCTTCACGGAGTGTCTTTTCAAGACGGTCGTGGAACAGTTCGGGCTCCCAAAGGTAGCCCTGCAAATCCTGCGCCCATTCAAAGTAGGACGCCACGACGCCGCCCGCATTGGCGAGAACGTCGGGAACAACGGCGATGCCGCGGCTGGCGAGGACTTCAGCCCCTTCGCCGGTCGTTGGACCGTTGGCCGCTTCGACAACGATTGTCGCGGACATGGTCTTCGCGATGTCTTGATCGACGACGCCGCCGAGTGCCGCGGGAATCGCGATATCGCTCGGCAACGTGAACAGTAAATCGGCGGCGACGGGCTCGCCGCCCGGGTACCCGACGACAGTGCCGGACTCCTTAAAGTGATTCGCCATGACGGTCGGGTCAATACCGTCCGGCACGTGAATCGCGCCGCGAATGTCGGCGACACCCACGACCTTCATGCCGCGGTCACTGAGGAGCTTGACGAGTGGTGCGCCGACCTTGCCGTAACCCTGGATGACGACGCGCTGCTCGCTCGCGAGTCGACCCAGGCGTTGCAAAATTGCACTCGTGCAAATGGTGACGCCGAGCGACGTGGCGCCGGCGTGACCGAGCGTGCCGCCGATCGCAAGGGGCTTGCCGGTGACGACGCCTGGCGTATTGTGACCACGCAACATCGATACGGTGTCCATGATCCAACTCATGACCTGGGTGTCGGTGTTGATGTCGGGTGCGGGTATATCGCGGTCCGGACCGATCATGGGCGCGATCGAGAAGGCGTAGCGACGAGTGAGGCGTTCGAGTTCGGCCCGTGAGAGCGCCGTGGGGTCGACCTTGATGCCGCCCTTGGCTCCGCCGTAGGGAATGTTGACCACCGCGCACTTGATGGACATGTCGGCGCTGAGCGCCGCAATTTCGTCGACGTTCACGCTCGGGTGGTACCGAATGCCACCCTTCCCGGGTCCGCGCGACGTGTTGTGCTGGATCCGCCACCCGTGGAACATCTCGACTTCGCCGGTGTCCATGCGAATGGGCACCGCCACTTCGAGGATTCGCTCCGGCGTCACGATTCGTTTGATCAGCCCCTCGTTGAGGCCGAGGAGATGGCCCGCGGTCTCGATGAGCGACGTGACACGGAGCCACGGATTGAAATCGGGAGGGGAATCCTCGGTCGGACGCGTGACCACGTTGTCACCAGCCTTTTATGTCGTGGATAGCGGATGCTTCCAGACGTAAGCGTAGGTCACGTCCGAGGGAGATTCGGGCCAGCGAACGGGCTCGGTTACTGTGACCATGAACAACGAGGGAGACGTGCGCGTGAAGATTTCGACGATTTTGGACTACTCGGGAGGCTTCAAGAAGGCGGCCCGTGACGTGGCCGAGATGGAGAAGGCCGGACTCGATCTCGTTTGGGTCGCCGAGGTCTACGGGTTCGACAGCCCCTCCCTGATGGGGTACCTCGCGGCACTGACCGAGACCGTTGAGATCGGCTCGGCCATCCTGCCCATCT
>DATCFS010000304.1:0-8279 GCA_036509375.1 Acidimicrobiales bacterium | reverse complement strand
ACTAGGGGGTCAGACCCCTTACGAGCGCTTTAAGCAAAAAACTACCAATGGATGAACCGAGTGTCTTCGGTGTCCGTCACTTGCACATTAGTGGGCGAGGGGGGACTTGAACCCCCACATCCTTTCGAATACAGGCACCTGAAGCCTGCGCGTCTGCCAATTTCGCCACTCGCCCCGAGACCTTGCAACAATAGTCGAACGCGTGAACAGGGCCTTTGCGCTGACTATTCAGTGGGGCCACCGGTACAGTTGAGATTGTTATGGTGCTCAAGGGAGTAGAGAACCGCCTCGAGCGGATGTTCGAAAAGACGTTCTCGCGTCCTTTCAAGAGCTCACTGCAGCCAATCGAGATCGGCACGCGCATTGTTCGAGAGGTGGACCTCACCCGGCGCCTTTCAAGTCAAGGTCCTATTTCTCCGAACCAGATTCGAGTGTGGCTGGGCCCTGCCGACGCCGCGCGTTTCGAAGGTTTCCAAAAGGCGCTCGTAAGCGAACTCGAAGAAACCGTCCGTCAACACGCCGTCAGCGAAGGATTCAGCTTCGTTGGACCGGTCAAGGTCGAGGTCTTCATCGATGACGACATTAAGGCCGGCAACGTCGAAGTGAAGACGGAATTCGTCGGTGGCGAAAGTCAGCCCCGTCTTATCTCGAGTGATGGGCGCAGCGTTAACATTGGCGAACGGCCCTTAGTAATCGGGCGAAGTCCGGACGTCGAGTTCGTGATCAACGACTCCAACGTCTCGCGGCGTCACGCCGAACTTTGGCGCACCGCCGAAGGCGTCGCCATTAGGGATCTCCAATCAACCAACGGGACGTTCGTGAACGGGCATCGGGTCACCGCCGTCTCACTCTCGCCACGTGACGACGTCACGATCGGAACGCTCCATCTACGGATTGAGCTCGCTTGAGTTTTCTCGCCGCGACGTCGAACTACGCGGCGATCGTTCGACCGCTTCAAGTGTTGGTCATGGTGGTCGCTGCGCTCTTTTTCCTTCGCGTGATGCGTGTGGCCGCGGTCCAAGCTCGTCCCATTGACTACGAACGTAAATCGCGACAGCGCCGGCGAAGCTCAACATTGGCGCTTGAATTCATTGAACCCCACGATCGAACGGGCGAACGAATCGACGTTGACAATGCGTTGACCATTGGTCGTAGCCCCGACTGTGATCTCGTCATGTCCGACACGTTCTTATCCTCACGTCACGCTCGAATTGCGAACGATGAGGGCGACCTGTCAATCGAGGATTTGGGATCGACCAACGGCACGTACGTCAATCAAGAGCTGGTCGACGGGCGAGTGCACTTGGAACGCGGTGACATCGTGCAAGTCGGCGGTGTCTTGTTCGAGGTTGTTCGTTGACGCATTGGCGTTACGCCGAGGCGACCGACACCGGACTGGTACGTCAATCGAATCAAGATGCGGTGTACGTCGACGACTCACTGGCCATAGTCGCCGACGGTATGGGCGGCCACGCCGCGGGCGAGGTCGCGTCGGAGATGACGATTCAGCTCTTGCGCGAGGGCTTTCGGAGGGATTCGACCGTCGAGGGCCTCTACAACGCAATCAACGCGGCGAACGTATCGGTACTCAACGACGCGCGCGACAATCCCAATCACTTTGGCATGGGAACGACGGTCATCGCGCTTGGTCTCACTGTTGACGACGAGGGCGTCAGTTCGCCGACGCTCTGTCACGTGGGCGACTCGAGGGCCTATCAACTTCGCGACGGCGCACTACGTTTACTCACCGAGGATCACAGCGTCGCCGAAGAGTGGGTGCGTATGGGCCGACTCACTCCCGAAGAGGCGGCCGTCCACCCACGACGTCACCAACTGACGAGGGGTGTCGGCGTTGAGGACGCGATCGCGGTCGACGTCATGACGGTGCACGCCCAGACCGGCGACCGACTGCTCCTCTGCAGTGATGGACTCTCCAACGAACTGGACAACGACACGCTCGCTCGACTCTCGAGCGCGCCGTTCACTCTCGAAGAGTCGGTCACGCAACTGGTGAATGCGGCCAAAGAGACCGGGGGCCGGGACAACATCACGGCGGTCCTGATCGAGTTCGATGAGGTGACGGCGTCAGCAAGATCGATTCAACGAACAATGAGTTCGGCGACGCCGCCCGTCGCGAAGTCGCAAAAGGCCGACTCAACGGGGCGACGACGAAGGCAACGTCGCATCACGTGGCGCGCACCAGTGATGCTGCTGCTACTCGCGGCGGTGGTTGCGGGCGCATACTTCATCGTTCACTGGTACGCCTATTCGACGTACTACCTTGGCAACGATGCCGGTACGGTCGCGGTCTATCAGGGTCAACCCAATGGCGTTCTATGGTTTAAACCCACGAAGCTCTTCGACACCAGTTACAGCGTCAGTACGCTGCGACCCGATTTCCAGACCCAGTTGGCCCAGACGATCCCGGAGCCGACGCTCAAAGCGGCGATTGACTACGCCGATTACCTTTGTGGGAAAGCGACTGCGTGCATCGCGACCACCGTCTCGACCACCACATCAACCACTACGACCACGCTGAAGAAGGGTTGATAAGTGTCGCGCCGCATGGGAACTCTCGCTGTGATCATCCTGGTGCTCTTCGCCGCCATCGTCGTGCAGTCAGCGAACATTCAGTTCTTTCGCGCTCCGGCCCTCGACGCGTCGCCGAACAATCCCCGCAATAACGCGTCGAATGCGAAGTATGCGAGGGGCGACATCTACGCGGCCAACGGTCAGGTGTTGGCCGTGTCGGTCAAAGAGAGCAGTTCGCTCTATCCCTATCGGCGAATTTACCCACTCGGATCGTTGACGTCGGGAGTCGTCGGATTTTCATCACCGTTCTACGGGGAGTGGGCGCTCGAGAACGAATACAACTCCTATCTCGAAGCGCACACGCAACCGCCCCAGAGTTTTGCGCAGTTGCTGGCCCCGACCACGGCGTCGGACTCGGTCACGTTGACCCTGTATCCACAACTGCAGCGGATTGCGAGGAATGCGATGAACGACCCGCACACCGGCAAACCGATTGACGCCGCCGCGGTTGTGCTCAATCCGAAGACCGGCGCGGTGCTCGGCATGTACTCGAATCCGAACTACAACCCCTTGCCGCTCACCTCACCGACCAGCGCGGTCGCGACGGCTGCGTGGAAGCTGTACCTGAAGCCCGACTCCAATGGTTTCGAACCGCTCGGACTCGTCGCGACGCAGCAGACGTTCCCTCCCGGTTCAACGTTCAAGGTCATCACGACGGCCGCGGCAGTTGTTGGCAAACCGGCCGACATGACGAAGGTCTTTCCGGTTGGTTCGTACACGACATTGCCGGACTCGACTTCGAAGTTGTACAACAGCGGCGGCGGTGCGTGCGGTGGCACGGTCGCCGAGATGCTGCCCCCGTCGTGCGACCCCGGCTTCGCCCTGCTCGGCCTCGACCTCGGTCCCCAACTCGTCTACAACGCGGCGACGTCGTTTGGCTTCGACCAGGTACCGCCGCTCGACCTTCCGACAACGGCCGGCGGCGCGGTGGCGAGCTACTTCCCGCCCGAGAAGTCCTTCTCGAACAACCTGGCCGCCCTCATGATCTCGTCCATCGGTCAGGAGAACGTCCGCGCTTCCGCGTTGCAAGACGCACTGGTCGCGGCCGCCATTGGGAATGACGGCGTGGAGATGACGCCGCACTTGATGAGTTACATCACGGGACCCGATGGCAAGACGGTGCTGAAGTACAAGGATTCGATCTGGAAGACCCCGCTCAGTCCGACGCAGGCGGCCCAGATTGTTCCCTTGATGAGGGGTGTGGTCACCGACACATTCGGAACCGCCTACGGCGTTCAATTTCTACCCCAGGACGAAGTCGCGGCAAAGACCGGTACGGCCCAGACCGGCAACATCAAAAAGAACACCGACGACTGGTTGATCGCCTTCGCGCCCGCGTCCAATCCGACGGTCGCCGTGGCGGTTGTCGTTCCCTATCAACCGACCGCGAACTTCGGTGCGACAGTGGCCGGTCCTATCGTGAAGTGTCTGATCGAAGGTGCGCTCGCAATCCAAAACGGCAAGCCACCGACCGGCACGTCGACGACATGTGCGCACTGACGAAGATTGTGCGCAATCGAGAGAGCGTAGGCTAGGCGCCATATGGAGCCGGTAGAAGAGCCACGACTGTATTCCGGTCGCTATCAGGTAACGCACCTCATTGCCCGCGGTGGTATGGCCATTGTGTACCGCGCGCAGGACACCCTTCTCAATCGTCCCGTGGCGATCAAGACGCTCTATCCCGAACTCAGTGCCGATCCGCAGTTCGTTGAGGGCTTTCGACGCGAGGCTCAAGCGGCCGCAAATCTCTCGCATCCGAACATCGTGCCGGTCTTTGACTGGGGAGAAGACAACGGTACGTATTTCATCGTGATGGAACTCATCGACGGTACGTCGCTCGCCGACATGCTTCGTGGGGGGCGAACGTTGACGGCGTCGCACTCAGCCAGTTTGATGGCGCAGGTCGCCGCGGCACTCGGCTACGCCCACCGCAACGGCGTCGTGCACCGCGACGTGAAGCCTGGCAACATCCTCATCGCGAGCGACGGACAGGTCAAGGTGACCGACTTCGGTATCGCCCAGGCGATGTCGGTCGAAGACCAACTGGCCGAAGAGGGCTCGGTCATGGGAACGGCGACGTACTTCTCACCCGAACAGGCCGAGGGCGCCCCCGTCGACGGACGAAGTGACATCTACTCCCTCGGCGTCGTGCTCTACGAGATGCTGGCCGGTCGACCTCCGTTCATTGGTGACTCCCCGGTCGCCGTCTCGACCCAACACGTACAGGGCACCGTCCCGCCGCCAACCGAGTTCAACCACACGATTCCCTCGGATCTCCAAGCCATTGTGATGGAGGCCCTCGCGAAGTCGCCCGATCAGCGCTACCAGTCGGCCGAGGATCTTCGCTCCGATCTCATGCGCTTCACGGAAGGTCAGCCTGTTCGCGCAGCGCAGCGCGACGTGGCGTTCTTCGGTGCTGACGCCACGCGCTCGGTGACGAGGGTGCAGTCCGGTGAACGCACGCAGGCCGTGCCGATCATGACCGGGCCGCGCACGGACGTTAAGCGACGTCGCAACAACGCCAACACGGGCATCATTGCGATCATCATCATTCTGCTACTCGCGGCGGGCGGTCTCGCCTACTTCTTCTCGCAGAAGGCGACGACGACGATCACGATGCCCAACGTCGTTGGACTCTCTGAGACGACCGCGACGGCGACGCTCGTGAGCCAAGGCATCGTGGTGAAGAAGGTCGTACCGGTGCATTCGCCAGTCAAGGTGGGAAACGTCGTCTCGACCAACCCCGTGGCCAAGACAGTTCTGAAGAAAGGTCAGCGAGTGACGTTGACCGTCAGTTTGGGCGCGCAGGCCGCCATTGTGACGATTCCCAAGGTGGTGGGCCTCACCCTCACCGGAGCCATAAGTGAATTGAGTTCAGCCAATTATCTTTTGAAAAACAATCCCGTCCTTGTCGCAACAGCGCCTCCCGGCGTAACCCAACCAAATGTTGTCTTCAAGCAATCACCATTGCCTGGAGTGAAGGGTCACCAAGGTGACTCCGTCACGCTTTACGTTCTCTCACCGAACGCGCAGTTCTCTGTACCGTCACTCGTCAATGACACGGTGAGCCAGGCGTCGGGGATTCTCGGACAGGACGGACTGACGCCGGGTACGACGACGAGTGCTTGTTCGAACACGGTTGGCATTGGCATGGTCATGGGCAGCAGTCCGGCCGCCAATACCCTCGTGAACAGCGGTGACCAAATCAACCTCGTCACTGCGTCGGGCTATTGCAAGGTGCACGTCCAGAATTACACCGGTGAATCGCAGGGGCAGGCGACCAACGAGATAAAAGGTGCGGGACTCCAGGTCAATATCGCTCCGGCCGACCCGTCGACCTGCACGCCCAGTCAGGTCGGCACGGTGCAACAGCAGAGTGCCGCCGTTGGCTCCTACGTGCTCTACAAGTCAACGATCACCCTGACGATCTGCGAGGCATCGACGGAGCAGTCGACCACAACGACCACTGCTCCGACGACGACCACTACGTAGTTCTCGTCGTTCAGTAGTCTTAAGTCCCATGGCAAAGTCGAGTCCCAAGCAGTACAACCAGAAGACCGTTGGCAAGTACGTCAATCCCGAAGCGCGGGGCCGCATCACCGCGAAGCGCCCGGTGAGTGACGATCACAGTCCGCGTTGGTACGGCATGCTCATCGTCGGGCTCCTCGCCTTCGGCATGGTCATGATCATCCTGAACTACCTAGCGGTACTGCCCGGCTCGGTATCGTCGTGGTATCTCGTCGCCGGTCTCTTGGTGATGTTCAGCGGCTTCTATCTAGCGACGCGCTACAAATAGCACCGTCGAGCGACGGCAGCGACCACTTAGCCGAGGCGTTCGATGATCGTCGCGTTGGCGAGTCCGCCGCCCTCACACATCGTGAGTAGACCGTAACGACCACCGGTTCGCTCGAGTTCGTTCAGCAACGTCGCGCAGAGTTTCGCGCCGGACGCTCCCAATGGGTGTCCGAGGGCAATCGCTCCGCCATTGACGTTCACCTTCGAAAGGTCGACGTTCAGTTCCTTTTGCCAGGCGAGCACGACGGACGCGAACGCCTCGTTGATCTCGATCAGGTCGATGTCGTCGAGCGTCAGACCGGCCTTTTCGAGGACTTTCTTCGTTGCGGGGATCGGACCGGTCAACATCGTGACGGGGTCGACGCCGGCGAGCGCGAACGAGTGGAACTTGGCGCGCGGGGTGTAGCCGAGCTCTTTCGCCTTCTCCTCGCTCATGATCAGTACGGCCGACGCGCCGTCGGTGATCTGTGACGAGTTGCCGGCCGTCACCTTGCCGTCCTCTTTGAAGGCCGGCTTCAGATTGGCGAGCGTGGCGACCGACGAGTCCGGTCGAATCCCTTCGTCGTCACTCATCAACTCAGTCGTGGCGTTGCCCTCGTCGTCACGCACGTAGATCGGCACGATCTCGCCGTCGAAGCGACCTTCCGCTGTCGCTTGGGCGGCGCGGCGGTGACTCTCCGCAGAGAAGGCGTCGAGGTCTTCGCGCGAAACGTCCCACTGGTCGGCGATCATTTCGGCACCGATGCCCTGGTTCTTGAGGCCACCGACCGGCTCGTAGCGTTCGGCGACGCGCGGACCGAACGGCCAACCTGAGTCCTTGCCGATTGACGAACCCATCGTGACGCGCGACATAACTTCGACGCCAGCCGCGACAACGATGTCGTAGGCGCCGGACATCACGCCCTGCGCGGCGAAGTGCAAAGCCTGTTGCGACGACCCGCACTGGCGGTCGATCGTGGTCGCCGGCACCGACTCGGGCCATCCGGCCGCGAGAACGGCGCTTCGCCCGACGTTGAAGGCCTGCTCGCCCACTTGGGACACGCACCCCATGATGACGTCGTCGATAAGTGCGGGGTCGAGGTTGTTGCGACTCGCGATGGCCTTCAGAGCCTCCGAAGCCAGGTCGACGGCGTGCCAGTTCTTGAGCTTTCCGTTGCGCTTACCACCGGGCGTGCGCACCGCATCCACGATTACCGCTGTCACCATTTTCGGGCCTTTCGATCTGCTGGGGCTTTACCCACCGCGCGAAGCCTAGACGTGGGTCGGCGCTATCGTCACAACGGTGACGACACGAAAAGACATGGATCGCTGGCTCGGTGACGGGGGAATGGCGATCATCGGCGCCATCGGGGGATCCCTCGACGCCTACGGCGTGGACGGCGAAGACCTCGGCTGGGTGAGTGGGCTCTTCGTGCCGACCCAACTGGCCTGCAACCCTCACGGTGCCGTCCAGGCCGGCGTCCATTCGGTGATCCTCGACGCCGCGATGAACTTCGCTATCAATGGCGCACTCGTGGGCCGCGACCGAACGGAAGCGACGATTGAGATGACGACCGAGCTCATGCGCCCGGCCCTGCTCGACGGCCACTACGCGATTCGCGGTGAGGTGGTGCGAATGACCCGCCAGATTGCGTACGCCGAGGCGACGATCACGAGCGACGAAGGCAAGCTCGTCAGTCGCGCCACTGGCACCTTCCTCGTCAAACGAGCGGCGTCGATCGATTAAATGTGATCGGCGGGGATTTGGCCGAGACGACCGGCCTCGTAGTCCTCAAAGGCCTGTTGTAACTCCGCCTTGGTGTTCATGACAAACGGGCCGTAGGTCGCGACCGGTTCGCGAATTGGCTCGCCCCCGAGGATGAGTACCTCGAAGGCGTGCGTGCGCGAGTCCT
>DATCFS010000303.1:0-4055 GCA_036509375.1 Acidimicrobiales bacterium | reverse complement strand
CGGCGGCTCCACGGGCGAGGGTTCGTCACTTTCCGATAAGGAGAAGCTCGAACTGTTCGCCTGCATCGCCGGCGCGGTGAGCGTACCCGTCCTCGCCGGCTCGACCTTCGCCGATACGGCCCGGTCGGTGGAGCTCACGAGCCAGGTCATCGACACGGGCGTGACCGGTATTCTCGCGACCACGCCGGCCTACGCCCGTCCGAGTCAGCGCGGCATCAAGGAGCACTTCGCCGCGATCGCCACGTCGACCGAGCTGCCGATCATGCTCTACGACATTCCCATTCGCACCGGACGAAAGATCGCGGGCTCGACGACCATTGAACTCGTCCAAGAGCACGCCAACATCGTGGCCATCAAGGACGCCTCCGGCGATACCGTCACGGCCGCTCACTACAAGTCGGTCCTCGGTGACGCGATCGATCTCTATTGCGGCGATGACGCGGTGCTGTTGCCCTTCATGGCCGTGGGCGCCGTCGGCATTGTCTCAGTTGCAGCGCACTGGGCCGCGCGCGATTTCGCCGGACTCGTCGCGAGCGTGGAGAAGGGCGACTGGGTGAAGGCGAGGGTCTTCAACGAGAGGTTGGCGGTCAGTTGCTCATTCGAGACGTCCGAGAACTACCCGAACCCGATGCCGTCGAAGGCCGCTCTTCGCGCCCTCGGCTTCAACGTGGGACAGTGCCGTCTGCCGCACCCGGCGAGCGACGTCGTACTGGACGCGCAAGCGGCAGAGTTGATGGCCGCACTTCGAGCAACGCGTGCCTAAGGACACCGTTCGCGTCACCTTCCTCGGCGGTCTCGGAGAGATCGGGAGGAACTGCGCCGCCATTGAGCAAGACGGGCGCATCGTCATCGTGGACGCCGGTCTCATGTTCCCCGAGCCCAACATGTACGGCGTCGACATCATCCTCCCGGATTTCCGGTGGCTCATCGAACGACGGGACCGCGTCGACGCGATCGTGCTCACGCACGGACACGAAGACCACACGGGGGCGTTGCGCTACCTCGTGAAGGACATCAACGTCCCGATCTACGGTTCGGCGTTGACGCTCGGATTTGCGCGGCACCGTCTCACCGAGGCCAAGGTCGCCAAGGACCTCACGTTCATTGAAGTGAGTGACGGCGAGCGCAGGAAAATCGGTCCCTTCGACGTCGAGTTCATCCCCGTCACGCACTCCGTGCCCAGCGCGCACGCGCTGGCCTTCTTCACCAACGCCGGCATCGTCGTGCACTCGGGTGACTTCAAACTCGACCTCACGCCGATTGACGGGCGCCGCACCGACATTTCACGACTGGCCGCCCTCGGCGACGAGGGCGTTGCGCTCCTCCTCGCCGACTCGACCAACGCCGAAGAACCTGGCTTCACGGCGTCGGAGCGTTCGGTCGGGGGAGCACTTCGCCGTCTCTTCCTGGAGCGCCCGGAACGTCGAATGGTCGTTGCCTGCTTCGCCAGCCACATCCACCGCGTGCAACAGATCATCGACGTCGCCTTGGAGCAGAAGCGCAAGATCGTGCTCATGGGCCGTTCCATGGAATCCAACGTGAAGCTGGCCCGCAAGCTGAACCTGTTGCACGTCGACGCGGCCGACCTCGTCGACATAGAAAACATCGATCGCTACCAGCCCGGTGAAGTCTGTGTGATTTGCACTGGAAGTCAAGGCGAACCGCTCGCCGCACTCTCCAAACTGTCGCGCGGTGACGCGAGGTTCCTCAAAGTTGGCGCCGACGACACCGTGATCCTCAGCTCGCACCCAATCCCCGGTAACGAGTGGACCGTCGGGCGCGTCATCGACGACTTGCACCGCGCGGCCGCCGAGGTCATCCACTCCGGCCACGAGCCGGTCCACGCCTCCGGTCACGCCCGTCAGGGTGAACTGCGCACCTACCACCAACTCCTTCGCCCCAAGAACTTCGTGCCGGTCCACGGCGAATATCGCCACATGGTGCATCACGCCGAACTGGCACACTCCATGGGTCTCAGTCCGAAGCACGTACTGATTTGTGAAGACGGCGACCAGATCGAAGTCAACAAGACCGGCATCAAACGTGCCGGCCAGGTACCGGCCGGATTCCACTACATCGACGGCAGCGTCGGGGACCTCGACGAGCGTCCCTTGGAGGAACGTCGAATGTTGGCCGAGTTCGGGGTGCTGCAGATCTCCGCCGGTATTGACCAGGACCACGGCACGATCATCCAACCGGTGCGGGTGAGCGCCCGCGGTTGGTTCGAAGGCGATGGGGACCGAAGCGTCCTCGATGCGGTGACGAATGAAGTTCGCGGTGCTCTCGAAACGGCGTTGCGCGACGGAGTACGTGACGCTGACGCGCTCAACAAGGCGGCCCAGCGCGCTGCCGGTCGACTGCTCGGCCAGAAATATCGACGCCAGCCCGTGTTGCTGGCGGCCGTCGTGGTCCTCTAGTCGTCCGACTTGTCCGGTTCGCCGTGATCGGCGTTCCCGCGACCGGCGCGCCAAAAGTGCTTCAGGCTGATCGCACTCTCATCGAGGCCACGGTCGAGCAGCGCCACGTTCGCGACCTTCATGGCGTGGAATTCACCGAAGAGGTAGGCGTGCCCGGCGTCGGGTGGGAGGGCGAACGCTGCCAGCCCACCGAGGAGGCCGGCCGGATCATCCTTTTGTCGTCCCATGCGGTCAACGAAGATGCCCGTGACGGCAACGCCCTCGTCGAATTCGGCGGTCAAGGCGTCGTCCGGTTGATCGATTTCGACGATGAAGATCGCGCGTCCCGGTGACTCGATGCTCTCGGCCATCCGGTAGGCGGCCCCGAGACAGGTGACGTCGCCGAGGAAGAGGTGCCAATCGGCGAGTGGATCGAGGAGAATTTTGCCCCGCGGCCCGATGACGTCGACCGCTTCGCCCGGTCGTGCTCGTCGGGCCCACTGGCTCCCCGGACCTTCGTGCGCGCCGGTGATCCAGAGCGTGAACTGGTCTGTTCTTTCGTCAACGCTTCGTACGCTGTAACGACGACGGACCAACTTGCCCGTGTCGCTGTTGAGTTTGATCATCACGTCGTTGCCGGGCAGCCCGGCCAGTAGCCCCGCCTGACCTGCGAGAACGACCTCGTGGACGGACGAACTGAGTTGAGTCGTCGACACCACGTCGCACACGGCGGCCGTCGCGCCGAGGCGAGCAGCCAGTTCAATTGAGGAGTTGTCGGGCGCAGTCGTCACCCGTGCAGCCTACGGCGATTGGCACCGAATACGAACGAAGGTTCGGTAGCGTGGATGGTTGTGGCACAAGCGAGACACAAGAAAAAGCCGGTAAAAAAGACGGCCAGGGGTTCGCGGGCATCGTCCAGCGAACCGAGTGTTTGGGAGCGCCACGCCCGCGATCTCTGGATCGTGCTCCTTATCGTTATTGGCTGTTTCGCGATTCTCGCCGAGGCCGGCGCCCTTGGTCCGGTCGGTCGCGCAATCTCTCGGGGACTGGCCGTGTCCCTCGGCGTTGGCCGTTTCGCGCTCCCCATCATGCTGCTCGGTCTGGGTGTGGCCCTCGTCATTGGTCGCATCGAAGTCGACCGCAATCGCGTGTTGTGGGGTATCGCGCTCGGGTTGATCAGCATCTGCGGCCTCGGCGACGTTGCCGGGGGGCGGCCGGGGGTGCACGCCACCACGAAGGCTTTCGCCCACGGCGGCGGTTGGCTCGGCGCCGTCATTGGTGGCGCGCTCGACAAATGGATCGGTATCGCCGGAGCGGTCGTCGTGCTCTTGGCTGTCCTCGTCGTCGCCCTCATCATCAGCACTGGTATCGGACTACGCGCGCTCTACGAAGTGACCGTCACCTTTCTTCGCTGGTTCGGATCGGGATTCGCCAAGTGGTGGTCGGCCCGCGACCGCGACACCGTCGAGAAAGAAGAGGAAGCGCCGCCGGCACGTTCGCGTCGAAGGGTGAGTGTGCCTGAACCAGAAGAACCTGAGGACGAGGACGAAGTCGACGACGAGGAGTACGAGGAGTACGAGGAGTACGAAGAAGAGGACGAGGAAGAGGAAGAGGAACCGGTCACGAAACGACGACCGGTCGTCGTGCCTCTCATGAACA
>DATCFS010000302.1:0-2245 GCA_036509375.1 Acidimicrobiales bacterium | reverse complement strand
CGCGCCCACTCAATTCTCCCGACGCAGTAACGCCGCCAACACTCCCATGCCCGCCACCAGCGTCATCAGTCCGGGTGCCGCGATGGGGGGACCCATCGGCACGTTGTAACTTGCGTTGGACCAGCCGCCGGGCTTTCGACTGACTCCGCGAGCGTGAAAATATTCGCCCGCGAGTCCCGTAAGCCCGTAAATGATGGCCGCTGCTGGGAGTACGGTCTTCGCACAGCGTTTGGAAAATATACCCGCGATGCCCGCAGCCACGACGGGCGGTGTGATCACAATCGGTATCCACATCGCCTTGTTGCCAAAACTCCCTCGGTAGTGTTCGACGTAAATCTCCGCCGTGGTCACGACTGCAGCGACGGCGGTTAGTCCCGCCAGAGAACGTTCGAAACGGCCGTGGGCGACGTCGGCGAAGGCGATGTCAATGAAGTGATCGAGATGACCGAGCGCTTCTCGGTGGCTCGTGGGTTTCACGGTTCGATTCACGACGTCAGTTGCGGCTCGGCAAGTTGTTCTTCACGGCGGCGCAATGCGCCAAGCATTCCGTTAATCCCAACGCCCAGGAAGCCGTAAATCGAGGTGACGCCCCAATCGATGACGCGTTCACAGAGGTTGTCGGCAGCATTGGGAGACATCATTACACTCCTACGACTTAGGTCCACACGCTCGCATGAAATGCATGACGTCTGAAATTCCTCCCTAATTTCACCTTACCGCGCGGCGTCGCCCAAGACAAAAATCACGTTGGCCCGCCTCCACCTCGCGCTCGGTGCTGTGCTCGATTGAGAGTGAAGGCCGCATTGATAAGTGAAAGATGAGAGAGGCCCTGAGGAAGGTTCCCCAGAAAAGCACCGCTCGATGGATCAATCTGTTCAGAAAGGATGCCTACGTCGTTGGTCAATTCCACTGCGATGGTCATCACGCGTTGTGCACGATCTAACTGGTTCGTGTGCGCGAGCGCCTCCACCATCCAAAAAGTGCACGCGACGAACGCGCCCTCCTCTTTGCGCGCACCGGTGCAGCGGTAGATGAGGACGCCCTCGGAGAGTTCGTCTTCGATTGCGTCAATAGTGCGGCGAAGACGATCACCTCGATCGAATCCCGTACGCGCGGCCAACAACACTGCGGCGTCCAGATCGTCGCAGTCCGCACATAACGAGTACGCCTGTTTCTTCTCTGACCAGCATCGAGTCTCGATGTACTCGCGAATCTCGTCGCGCTCCGCGCGCCACCGATCAACGTGCGAGTCGGGTAACTGTCCACACTCGACGAGTTGGATGGCTCGATCGAAAGTCACCCAGCACCCAATCTTGGAAATCGTATAATGGCGCAGTTCGTGTAGTTCCCAGATTCCCGAATCGGGTTTTCGCCAACGCTTACGACACTGATCAGCGATTCCAACGAGCAGCGTTTGAGTCGATTCATCGAGCACGTGCCCAGCCATGGCGTAGCGATGGATCGTGTCGAAGAGGTCACCGTAGTTGCCCAACTGCATTTGATCGGTGGCGTCGTTGCCCGCACGAACTGGTCGACTGAACCGATAACCCGGAACGTCAAGTTTTACCTCTCCAACGTCGAGGCCGCCGTCGAGCGTAAAGAAGACGTGCAACTCCGGCCCATTCTTTCGTATTGCACGAATGAGAAACGCGACCGAGTTATGTACCTCTTCGTTCATCCCAAGGTTAGAAAAGGCGTTGATGGAAAAAGAAGAGTCGCGGACCCACGCGTAGCGGTAGTCCCAATTCTTAGGACCGCCGACACGTTCGGGAAGCGACGTCGTCACCGCGGCGGCGATCGCCCCGCTTCGTTCGGCGATGAGGGTCTTCAAAGCGAGTGCCGAGCGAACGACGTAAGGCGACCATTCGCCGCACTCGTTGACGCGACTACTCCACCGTTGCCACGCCGTTTTGGTGTCCTCCAATCGGCGATCGATCTCGTCGGGCGTGGGCACGACGACGGGCACGTTCTTGGTCGCGGTGAAGGCAAGGAGGGAGCGCTGTTGCTGGTCAACTATGAAATGACCCCGGAGCCGGTCGGCGAGATACTCGATCAATCCTGCCTCGTCGATCATGACGGCGATGGTCTGATTATCGATGGTGACGATGGGAACCTCGCCCAATTTCGATACCCGTGGCGTGCAGTCCTCGAAATGAGTACCGGGGCGAAACTCCCAGACCATTGGAACAGGGCCACCCCGAGCGCACGCGCTGAACACCAACTCTGTCCACGGAAGCCGACCTGA
>DATCFS010000301.1:0-2894 GCA_036509375.1 Acidimicrobiales bacterium | reverse complement strand
AATCGAAGATCGAGAACGCGGCATCTGTTGGTCGGCACCGCCCTCGTCTTATCATTGAACCTCACACCAACTTTGGCGGAGGCGTCTACTCCTCATTTGGACCCCATTTCTCTATCATTCCCGTCGTCCCATTTTGGCTATGTGCTCTCGCTCTATGACTGCGCCGCGAGAACGTGCGCAAACCTGCGCAGCACCCGTGACTCAGCCTCGACGTGGAACGTTGTACGTACACCGAGCCAAATGAACAACGATCCCCAACTCATCTCGTGGGGCACGTACGGCGGCTCATATTCGACAATCAACGTCCACTTCGCCGACGCGAAAAACGGCTGGATCTACGGCACGGTCCCCGCGCCGGTGACGTCGACCACGACCAATCCGAATTGGGTCAGTCGTCTGTGGTCAACCCATGATGGCGGTAAGTCGTGGCAACAGATTCGTCTCGATCGGCTCTCAATCACGGCCGGCGTGATTGAGATGGCGACCCACGAAGCGTCGACGTACCTCTTCGGTGGGTCGTACGAAAACGGTCATGCCTACGTTCTTACGACGCATTCAAACACTGACCAGTGGACGAGAAAATCAAAAGTGTCGATGGAGATGCCCGCAGGAGGCACGCAGTTGGAAGGTCAATTCAGTTTCATCGGCTCCCGGGGGTGGTTTGTCGCCGGGAACGATCGCGGATTCACCGCGAGCGCACGATTGTCGAATGACGGTGCGTGGAACGCATGGAACGGTCCTTCATTCGAACATTTCGGTGCGAGTTTTAGTCCGATTACTCCGGTGACGAGCAACGTCCTACTCGCGGTGAGCGAAAGCGCTGGCTTCGTAATTCCACCGGCTTCTACGGTGCCACCTGATTGGAACAATGAAGCGACATGGCTCTTCATCTCCTACGACGCTGGAGCGACGTTCAAACCGTTGCGAGAACTTTCAAGTTCATATCGAAGGGGTTACTTCGCCCTACCGGGACTGCCAATTGCACCGGTACCTGGGACGATTCTCCTTCAGCAGGCGACAAACGCGGGAAGTCAGGTGGTTCGAAGCACGGACTGGGGACGAACATGGAAAGTCGTTCTCAATCGCTCCGTCGCGCAAGTCGTCTTCACCAGTCGTTCCGTTGGATTCGCAATCGCGCAGCAAAGGACGAAACAGACTGATGCGTCGCTCTTAACTACGAATGACGCAGGGGGCCACTGGAGACACGTCCCGTTTCGATGATTCATCGTGGCTGACCGTCTGAAGTCAGTGCGACCGAGTCAGACGGGCATCCTCTCTGGGCCTCATATTTCTGCCACACCACGAGATGAGACCGACGCAGGAGATCGCTCGTTGGGACGAATAAGAATCTACGACTCGAAAATAGCCAGCACAATCGTGAGCCGAATCGACTGATTAGATTCGAAGTCGGGCGTGGTTGGTCACGTCACTTCTATCGAATGGGGAGTGCATGTATTTCCAGGACCAGTATCTGACGGAAGAACAGCGGATGATGCGTGATACGAGCCGCCGGTACGTGGACAACGTCGTCATTCCGTTCATCCGAGACGACCGCACCCGCGAATGGAAGATGGACCCGTTGGACCGTCTCGCTCCGCACATCCTCGAACAGGCCGACGCCGCCGGACTCCGGGCTCTCGGGGTTCCGGAGAGTTTCGGCGGCATCGCCCTGGATCCCTCGACCCAGTCCCAGACGCTGGCCGTCATCGCCACTGAACTGGCCCGGGGTGACTCCGGCTTGGCCGACAAATTGGTACAGAACTGGAAGATCTCGGTCCTGATTACCCAGTTCGCTCCCGAACACCTGCAGGAACAGTGGTTCACCCGGTACATGGCCGAACCGCAGTTCCTCATGGCGCACTGCTTGACGGAGCCGCGTGGTGCGTCCGATCGCTGGCTGCCCTACAACGTTCCTGCGGTCAACATGGACACCAAGGCGGTCCTCGAGGACGAGCACTGGGTGATCAACGGTCGAAAGCAGTTCATCAGTAACGGCTTCGACGCGTCGCTTTACGTGGTCTATGCCAATACTGACGACGCGGTGGGCGTGCAACAAGGAACGTCGAGCTTTCTGGTGCCTCGCGACACGCCGGGCCTCGAAGTGACGCGGTGTAACGAGACCATCGGCGGACGATTCATGAACAACGGTGAAATTACCTTCGACAACTGTCGCGTGCCGGCCGATCACCTGCTCGTCCTTAACGACGCTCTGGGCAAGGCCGGTATCTATTTCCGTCCCGGAAAGATCCTCGTCGCCGCGAAGAGTTTGGGCATTGGTCTAGGGGCGTACGAGGAGACCGTTGCCTTTGTCCACGAGCGAGTGCAGGGTGGCAAGGTGTTAATCAAGCACCAGGCAGTCGCGTTGCGAATCGCCGACATGGCCACTCGCCTTGAGGCGGTCGCCGCCTTGCTTCGTCACGCGGCGTTGGCCGTTGATGAACATTCGCCCGACGCCGACGCGCTGTGCAACATGGTGAAGGTCTTCGCGTCTCAAGAGATTGTCCACGTCTGCCAACACGCGATGGAGTTGCACGGCGGCTACGGTGCCATGCTCGAGGTCGGAATCGAGAAGTACATGCGTGACGCGCTTATCAATCTGCACTCGGACGGAACCTCCGACGTGTCCAACTTCAAGATCGTCCGCGCGATGTTTCCCGAGACTGCCGGGCTCTACGCTGGTGCCGAGTAACGCAACGGCAGTTCTGTCCGAGGTTCCTACCTTCTCGGCACGGTTAATTCTTTGAGTTCATCGACGTAGAAGTCGCGCGAGCAACCCTGCGCCACCGCCCGAGGAGACACGGTCGTGCGAGCAGGTGCAGCGTTGGGTCTTTGGCACACCGGCCAATGCCTGCTCGATGTGCTTTCCACATCCTTTCCAGGTTGCCTTATTGCAC
>DATCFS010000300.1:0-16316 GCA_036509375.1 Acidimicrobiales bacterium | reverse complement strand
CAAAGTATCAACGTCACAGAAGTACACGACGCAACTGGTCGTTGCGAATCCGGTCGGCGCGGTGACGTTCTCCCAAACGACCGGAGCGCCCTCGCTGATCGTGAGTCCCTCGGGCGTCATTACCACCGACGGTCCGCTGACGGCCGGCACCTACGGCGCCACCGGCACCGAGCTCGACGCGGCCGATGACGTGGGCAACTTCAGTTTCACGTTGATCGTGGGCGCGCTGGTGCAACGCGCGCCACTCACCGCCACCGTCACCACTGACAACTCGCCGGCCTTTACTACCCAACTCGCCGTCGGCGCGAATCTCGGTGCGGTGACCTTTGTCCAAACGGGTGGATTGCCACGCCTGATCGTCAGTTCCACTGGCGTCGTCACGACGTACAAGCAACTCAACAAGGGTACCTTCAAGGCGACCGGGACAACATCTGACGCGACCGGCGACGCCGGGGCCTTCACCTTTTCTCTCACGGTGACCCAATCCGTTGCGCCGACGACAACCGTTCCCACCACGACGACCACGTTGCCTCCTCCTCCGGTCGCACTGCGAGTGATCGGTCACGCGGTCGCCGGACAGTCGAAGTCGCTCGTGATTGTTGGCCGCGGTTTTTTCGGTCGGCCGACGATCACCAGCCACAAGGGGACCATCGTGCTCGTGACGAGCGATACGGGGAACCGTCTCAATGTGGTCGCGGTCGTTCGACCTCATTCGCGCAAGGGCGTCTTTAACTTTTCAATCAGGTTCTCCACTGGCCAAGTGTGCACAGTCCGCTATAACCAAACCTAAGACGAGTGGTTGATTTCGGTCGCGTCGCGCCCGTTCGCGACGGTGCCCGAGAGCCGGGTGTGACCGTGCAACGAACGTTCCTTTCGCACACAGTTGGATTGAGAACGTCCCACTGATGGCGCCGGAGTATCGCTGCACCGGGCGAACGAGGACGTCAATACTCCACGCGTTCGTCCCGCTTTGCCGCTTTGCATCGAGTAATAGATTTGGTCCAGACACGGAGGATCATGGCTTTTAATCTCGCCGAACTACTGCAAACGCGCCACGGGGAGAATTTCTCGTTGCACGCCAAGTACCTCAATCCGCAACTCACCAAAGTCGTCACCACGCTCGGATTCGACCGTTACTACGAACGTGGCGACGGCTGCTATCTCGTAGACGACCATGGTGACCGGTATCTCGACTTGTTGAGTGGATTCGGCGTGTTCGCCCTCGGGCGCAGTCACCCCGTCATCAAGGACGCGTTGCGCCAAGCCATCGACGCCGACCTGCCCAACATGGTGCAAATGGATTCGGCACTCTTGCCCGGACTCCTCGCGGAACAACTCGTGACTCGCAGTCCCAACCAGATCGAACGCCTCTTCTTCTGCAACTCCGGTGCCGAGGCCGTCGAGGCGGCAATCAAATTCGCGCGAGCGAGGACCGGCCGCAATCGAATTCTCTATCAGTCCCACGCGTACCACGGGCTCACCATGGGTGCCTTGGCTCTCAACGGGTCGGCCGATTTTCGAAGTGGCTTCGGACCGCTCCTCGCCGACACGACCGAGATCCCGTTCGGGGACCGCGAGGCCCTCGTCGCCGAACTTCGTCGCGGCGACGTCGCCGCGTTCATCGTCGAACCCATTCAGGGCAAGGGCGTGTACGAGCTCGACACTGACGTGTGGCTCGCGTTGGAGTCGGCCGTGCACGAGGCCGGAGCTCTCTTCATCTGCGACGAGGTCCAAACGGGTCTGGGCCGCACCGGACGGTTCTACGCGTTCGAGCACTACGGCCTCTCACCGGACATCATCACTATCTCCAAGGCGTTGTCCGGCGGTTACGTACCGGTTGCCGCAATGCTGACGAGTGACAAGATCCTGCGGAGCGTCTATAGCTCAATGGACCGCGCGATGGTGCACTCGACGACCTTCAAGGGCAATCAACTAGCGATGGTGGCGGGACTGGCCACGTTGAGCGTCTTCGACGACGAGAAGACCGTCGAACACGCCGCCGCCATGGGCGACGTGTGGCGAGAGAAGTTGGAGGCGTTGACCAATTGCCACGAGTTCCTCCACGCGATTCGAGGCAAGGGCCAGATGATTGGCATCGAGTTTGGACCACCAACTTCTTCGGGCGCCAAGCGACGCTGGCGACTCGTGGAGGCGACTCGCACGGCGATGTTCTCCCAGACGCTGGTCGTGCCGCTCTTCCACCGCTATCACATCCTCACGCAAGTGGCGGCCGACAACATCAACGTCATCAAGTTGTTGCCACCTCTCATCGCCGGCGAAACAGAAATCGACACCTTCGTCGATGCCCTCGACGAACTCCTCACCGAGGCCGAGCGCGGCAGTGGTTGGCTCGTGGAGTTCGCCACGACCATGGCCAAGGGCGTGTTGCGTCGCACGCCCTCGTCGAAGCGAACACCGAGCCATTCGTGACCTACGAACTTGCCAAGGGAGACCGAGTGGTCGTGACAGGTGCGGCCGGCTTCATTGGCTCGGCCGTGACCCGTGCACTTCTCGCGCGCGGCGCCGACGTCACGGTGCTGGTGGAACCGGGCGCGTCACGCTCCAACCTCGACGGACTCGACGTTCAGTTTCGAGAGGCGGACACGACAAAGGAGAGCGACCTCACGGGCGTTTTTGACGACGCCCGCTTCTGCTTCCATTTGGCGGCCAAGTTCGGCTTCTGGCCCAAGGATCCGGCGACGTTCTACGCCGTCAACGTACGCGGTAGTCAGAACGTCATCCGTTGCGCCGCGAGCGAAGGGGTCGAACGCATCGTGTACACGTCGACGGTGGCGACGTTGGGACTATGGAAGACGAAGTCGGGAACGCCCTCAACGGAGGACGACGTCGCCGATCTCTCGCACCTCTACGGCAACTACAAACAGACCAAGTACGTGGCCGAACACGAGGTCCTTCGACTCGCCGCTCAGGGAGCTCCCGTGGTACTTGTGTTGCCCACAATGCCCCACGGCCCCTTCGATCAACGTCCGACTCCGTCGGGCAAGGTGGTCCTCGACTACCTGAACGGTCGCATGCCCGGTTTCGTCGACACCGCCATGAACGTCGCTCACGTCGACGACCTTGCGAACGGTCACGTACTGGCGCTCGAGAAGGGATCCCAGGGTCGCAGTTACATCTGCGGGGGAGAGAACATCACGATGGCCCAGTTGTTGCGCACGCTGTCAAACGTGACCGGACTTCCGCCGGCCGAGCGACGGTTCCCGTCCATATTCCCGCTCATCGCCGGGCGACTGTCGAGTCTCATCGAGGGTGATCTGTTGGGTCGCGAACCACGGATCCCATGGGAAGCGGCGCAAATGGCGTCGACGACAATGACCTTTGACGATCGAAGAGCGCGCCGAGACCTGGGCTATTCGTCACGACCGGCGTCGATCGCGCTCTTCGATTCGGCGCGGTGGTTCGTCGAGCACGACTACGTGACGTCCGAGCGGGCCGCACTCATCAACTGGAATCCTCCGATCGCTCAGTGACGTCACCACACGATGTCACTTTCGAACAAGTCAGTGTGAAAATCTCACAGGTGTCTTGGCGACGTGGACAGTAGGGTGAGGTCCGTGATTAACGCAGACCCATTTGCCCGTCGGAAGATCCTTCTCGTTGCCGCGGAGATAATTAAAGAGAACGGGAGTAAGGGCGTTTCGTTCGACGACGTGGCCCAACGGGCCGACCTTGAAGTCGCCGTCATTGAGGAGCTCTTCGATAGCCGAACGCAATTGATCGCCGAAGTGCAGATGGCGAATTACTTCGTCACGGTTGAGCCAATTCACATCGTGCTCTCTCGTATTGAGACCGCCGTCGCCGACAACGACGAGGCGGCGTTCTGGCAGGGAATCGAGGAGAACCTCGTGATGTCCTGGTCGGCGAGCCATTTCGACAACAAGTGGGGGATTATCAATCTGCTCAATGACGTCTGGTCCGATCCCTTCACGCAGAGCCACTTCCGCGATCTCCTGGACATTCAGTTTCATCGTTGGATCTCGGTCGTCGAAGGAGCCAAGAGCAATGGCTGGGTTGACGAGTCCATCGACGCAAGCGCCGTCACCGCAGTGTTCTGGTCGGCCTCGATTGGTCAGGTGATTACCGCCGGATCGACGTCGCTCGAACTGTCACCGAACGTCATTCGAGACTTCTTCGTGCAGATTACGAAGAAGAAGGTTCACCAATCGACGATGCCGGCGTCCTCACCCGCGCACCAGGCGTCGCTGTAGACGAGGAGTGCGGCGAAGGCGAATCGAGGATCCAATTCGAAGTCGCTCATCGTCTCGGCCACGGCAATTCGGGGCGCCTCAAGGGTGATACTCATTTCGCCTCCCACGACGAGACAACACCCGCGGTGTCGTCGCCTTCGAGCGTAGGTCCGGTCCCTCGCCACTCCTCGGCGACGATCGGGGTCCAAAGTCCCTCGTCGGACTAGTGGCGAGCGAGTTGATCTATCCGAGAGAGAAGGTAGGCGCGCTCGACGGCGTTCTCGGTCAACATCGCCGCCTCTTCGAATGCGGCTCGTGCTTCGACCAACTGACCGAGACGGAAGTGGCAGTCGCCCCGAGCGGCCGCCATGTACGGGTACGCCATCAACTGCGGTTCGGCGCCCAATTCGTTCAGGGCCTCGAGGCCGGCGTTGGGCCCGTCGGCGAAGCTGACCGCGACCGCGCGATTGAGGGCGACGACGGGCGACGGCCACGCAGTGAGGAGTAAATCGTAGAGACCCACGATTTCGGACCAGTCAGTCTCGTCCCAGTGCTCGGCGCTGGCGTGGACGGCGGCGATCGCCGCCATCAAGGTAAACGGTCCGGGACGCCCTCGGCGGATCGATTGGCCCACCAGAGCGAGTCCCTCATCGATCGACGCACGGTGCCACTGACTTCGGTCCTGATCGGCGAGGGCGAGGAATTCGCCGCGGGCGCCGACGCGCGTACCCCGACGCGAGTCGGTGAGCAAAATCAAGGCGAGCAAGCCCGATACCTCCGGGTCGTCCGGGAGCAGTCCCGCCAACATTCGCGCGAGGTCCAGCGAGCGCTCCACGAGGTCGACCTGGGAGAGTTGCTCGCTGACGGGGGAGGTGTGGCCTGTCGTGAAGAGGAGATGGATCACGATGAGCACGGCGTCGGTGCGCGCTCGCAGTTCAGCGCGATCGGGAACTCGGTAGGGGATGCGCGCGACCGCAATCTTCTTCTTCGCCCTCGTCATTCGCGCCGCCATGGTCGACTCCTTCACGAGAAAGGCCTTGGCGACCTCGGCGGTGCTGAGTCCGCACAGCATTCGAAGGGCCAGCGCCACCTGGGCGTCGGTGGCCAGACTCGGGTGACAACAGGTGAAGATAAGTCGAAGTCGGTCGTCTTCGACAAAGGGGTCGCTGGACGACGTGTCATCGGCGACCGCGTCGGTGACGAGGAAACGCTCCGAGCGCACCGCGACGGCCCGACGTCGCGCCAGATCAATCGCGCGTCGTCGAGAGACCGTCGTGAGCCACGCCCCGGGGCTGCTCGGAACACCCTGTTCTCCCCACGTCGCTAACGCTTTCGCGAATGCGTCCTGGACGCACTCTTCGGCGACGTCGAAGTCCCGTGTGATCCGAACGGTCGCCGCCAAGACGAACGCCCACTCGTGTCGGTGGGCGTTCGCCACGGCCGCGAGGACCGTCGGTCGTGAGCGGTCTGGATCGATCGTCAGCCCATGTCCCTAATGGGACGAACTTCCACGCCGCCGAATGGTGCCGGTACCTTCTTCGCAATAGCGAGGGCTGCGTCGAGGTCGTCGGCCTCAATGACGTAGTAGCCACCAATCGCCTCTTTCGTCTCGGCGAACGGTCCGTCGGTGGCCACGACCTCTCCCGAAGCGTTCTTTCGAAGCGTCGTCGCCGTGGATGACGCTTCGAGCGCGTTGCCCCCGCGCAGCGACGCGCCGTTCGCTTCTCCGAAGCTCATGTGGTCGGCCATTAGTTTCCCCATGGCTTCTTCGCCCGCCTGACCGGCCGATCCTTCGTTTCCGTAAATGAGTATTAAATATTCCGCCATGATGGCTCCCTTCGACAAGGCCCCCGTTGAGCCTCACATCACCATCGACGTTCGCGATGGCGCGAAATCGACACGTACCTTCTCAAATATTCACCCTCACGGCCGCTTCACGCGATAGACGGCCGTGACGTAGGGCACGTCAATGAGTTCGCGCCCTCTCGTTTCGGGGTGCGTCGCGAGAAGTTCGCGCGTTGCGTCCAAACGTTCGTCGCGGTCCGGTGCCAGACGCACGAATGAGAATGTACCCACGAGGCCAACGATGGCGCCCGGCGTCATCGGTACGAGATGCGCAAACTCGCCTCGTTCAATTGTGGGGAAATAGCCAGCGAGCTCGCCGGTAGCTTCGTTGGCGTCGGCCCGACGCCAATCTTCACCTTCGGCGATGGGGCGCGTCGCCGCCATCCACGCAACCCGGTCGTCGCGTTGATTCCAAAGGAGTCCAATGACGCCACCCGGTCGAACCACGCGTTCGAACTCTCGTGCCGCGACGGGTGCGTCAAACCAATGGAAGGCCTGCGCCACGGTCAGGGCATCGAATGATCCGTCGGGGACCGTGAGCCTTTCGGCGCTCGCAACCACGCGAGTCACTGACGGAAGTCGACGTGCGAGCTGATCGATCATGCCGGGGTCGGGTTCGAAGGCGGTGACGTGGAGTCCGGCGTCGACCAGGATGTTCGTAAAGGCGCCCGTGCCGGCACCGACATCGGCGACGTCGACGACCGGACGGGTCGCACCTTCGAGCAGCCAGTCAATCGCCGCGCGTGGGTACGTGGGTCGATACGCGTCGTAGTCGGCTGCTGCTTGGCCAAAGGAGAGGCGGCGTTCTTCCATGCTCGGTTCGGACACGGGCCTACAGTACCGCTCGCGCGTCATTTCACAAAAGTCGTTACCCCGTGGAGATTACGATCAAGCTGGGCTGAGGAACTCTACGACTGCGAAGGTGGTGATGTCAGTGTCGAAGGGACGCCACCGGTCCTCTCGCGTGTCGCGGCGGACCATGTTGGCGTGGTTGGCCGGTGCTATTGGTGTCGTGGCCGCGGCGGGCGTGACCGGCTTCGAACTCGTCGATCACGGTGTGTTGCCGGGCAAGCAAGTATTGGACGAACTCGACGGTGGTTGCGACGTGACGTCAACCGCGCTGTCATTCGCCTCCCTCGGTCCGTCACTTTCAGCTCAGTTCAATTCAAAGGCGCGGAACCGTTCCGTTGGCTACACGATTGCGTACCCGCCTGGTCACCACGTCGGCGATGAACTGCCGCTGGTCGTCATGCTCCACGGCTACGACAACAATCACCGGACGGCGTTCTTCGGAATGTCCCCAGCGCAGGCGGTGGCCCTCACGCGACACGGCGCACGAATGAATCCCGTCGCACTCGTGACGGTGGACGGCGGGAACGGTTATTGGAATCCGCACCCCGGCGACGATCCACAGGCCATGGTCGTCGACGAACTGATTCCACTCTGTCAAGGACGGGGACTCGGTCGTGGCGCGAACGGTATTCGAATGATGGGAATTTCAATGGGTGGCTACGGCGCACTCGCAATCGCTGAACGTCACGAGGGTCTCGTGTCCTCCGTCGCAGCGATCAGCCCGGCGATTTGGACCTCCTACGACCAAGCGCGCGCCGCCAACCCCGAAGCGTTTGCGTCAAAGAAGGCCTTTGACGATGGCAACGTCATCACCCACGCCTCGCGGTTGTCGAGTGTCGCCGTGCGCGTTGCCTCGGGCGTCGATGACCCGTTTCACCCCGGGGTCGTGACGCTCGCGAAAGCCCTTCCGACGGCGTCGCAGGTCGTGTTCTCGTCAGGTTGTCACACGGAGCCGTTCTTCATTGAACAAGAGCCTCCCTCACTTCGGTTCATGTCACTCGTGGACGTGCACGGCTGAACCGCTTGGGCCACGGCGAGAGACCGAGTTACTTTCGAATTCGGCTGGTCGTCGGGTACACCGAAGGGAGCGTGCGCGAACGCCGACGGGGAGAGCGTGCGCAGCATGGCGTGCGTGTAACGAGGGACGCGGGAGCGTGTCCGACGTGGCGAGGTGAGAGGATACGCGGGAGTGGGTTGACCAAAGTGTTGGCCGTGGCGAAGCGAACGTCGGATGACAGGAGGGTAAACGGGTGAGTTCCAAGCGGTGGACCGGCGCGGACCTACCCGATCTTTCGGGTCAGACGGTCGTCGTCACGGGCGCCTCCAACGGGCTCGGTGCCGTCGACGCCCGCGAACTGGCCCGAGTAGGCGCGCGGGTTGTCTTGGCCGTGCGCGACGTCGCGAAGGGCCAGGCGGTGGCGAACTCAATTCAGGGCGACACCGAAGTACGAGAACTCAACCTCGCCGACCTCGAGTCGGTACGTGGATTCGCCCAGTCGTGGACCGGCGACCTGGACATCCTGATCAACAACGCCGGCATCATGTTGGCGCCGGCGTTTCGCACGCCGGACGACTTCGAGTTGCACATCGGAACCAACCACTTCGGTCCGTTCGCGCTGACCAACCTCCTGTTACCGCATATCACGAAGCGGATTGTGACGGTGTCGTCGATACTCCATCGTCAGGGTCGAATGCACATTGACGACATCAACTTCGACCACCGTCCGTACGTCGCGATGCAGGCCTATCGCGATTCGAAGTTGGCCAATCTGCTCTTCACCTACGAGCTGCAGCGTCGACTGGCTCTTGCGGGCAGCGAGGTTCGAGCGGTCGCGGCTCATCCCGGTATTGCGCGGACGAACTTGGTGGTGCACGCCAAGGGCGTCACCGGCGCGCTCAGTCGCTTCTCGCAACGACTTCTCAACGACGACGTGCGCGGAGCACTGCCCACGCTCTTCGCTGCGACGCAAGACGTCCCCGGCGGTGGGTACGTCGGCCCCGACGGTATCGGGCACTTGCGGGGCTATCCGGTGATCCAGCAAAGCTCCCACCGCGCGCACGACGCCACCGCCGCGCGACAACTGTGGGATCTCTCGGCGAGGCTCACCGGTACTGACTTCAATCAGTGATAGGCCTTAGGGTGGCGCACGCGGCGCCAAGTCACGCTTCATCCAACTACTTGTTGTTGGTCTTTTGATTGTTCGTACATCAAGAATTGGGCCCCTCGAAATACTGTTTCAGGTGCGTTCGTAGACACTCGGTCGGGAGATCTGCGGAATCGGTACGCACTGAAGGTTCCGAATCAGGAACCGCCCCGACCTGACTTCAAGAGTTGGCATCACGCGTCGCAAGACGAAAATCGCAAGGGGAAGGTACCGATGTCGCTCAGGAAGACTGTCACCTCGCTGGGCGTCGCCCTCATCGTTTTTGGGATGTGGACGCTCGCCCGTACGCACTCGCAAGTCGGTGTCTGCACGCCGCTCACGGGTGCGCGAGCCGGCGCGAGCAACGGCATCGACGCGCTCTGCGCCCAGACACTGCTGTCCTATCTCGAAGGTTTCGTCTTTGTCGTGTCGGGGGTCATCGTCGTGATCATTGCGTTCACCATGATCGCCCGACGCGCGAGGCTCGACCGCCATAGTGAGTTGCACGCCGTGCCCCGAACGTGGGCGAAGGTCAAGTACGTGATCACGAGTGACTCGCTCGACGACGGTCACGACGTTTCACCGTCGGCGTCGAGCGTGACCCACGTCACCGACCTTCACTAAAGCGCAAATTGCCCAGGTCGTCGGCGGTGCGGTGGTCGGTGCCCGAGGACTCATCGTTCGTATGATGGGCTCATGACGACCGACCTCGTCCCGAGTCCGAGTGAATTGCCCGACGTCCTGCCCACGGAACGGCTCCTCGTCAACGGCATGGCGATTCCCGAGTTGCGAAAGAACTTTCGACGCATCGAGAATTGGCGCAACGTCCGAGCACTGACCATGGTGTGGTTGTGGACGGCGCTGCTCGCGTACGGTGGGGTTCGGTTCGGCCCCGTCGCGGCGTTTGCCGTCTTCGTGCTCATGGGACCAATGCACGCCCGCTTCGCGATCTTGATGCACGAGGCGGCGCACAAGCTCCTCTTCGCCAATAAGCGGGCGAACGACGTTATCGGCAAGTGGC
The DNA here is from genome assembly GCA_036509375.1 of Acidimicrobiales bacterium. Lineage (GTDB taxonomy): Bacteria > Actinomycetota > Acidimicrobiia > Acidimicrobiales > RAAP-2 > RAAP-2. The sequence goes on along the minus strand of DATCFS010000300.1, from coordinate 6,246 downwards.
TCATCGCCTATCCGGCGATGGTGCCCATCACGATCTACCGGCGCGCTCACTTCGCGCACCACAAAGAGGAGTTCGGTCCGGAAGAGCCCGACATTGCCTTCTACAGTGGTTACCCCTGCGAACCGGCCGATCTTCGACGCCGTTTGTTGCGCGACGCCGTGGGCATCTCGGGTTACAAGAACTTCAAGTCGATCGTGCAGGCCACGACCAAGTCGCAGAGTCGCAGGATCGCGTCGTCAATACTGGCCGTGCAGGCCGTGCTCTTCGCCCTATTCTGGCTCGGTACCGGCGCCTGGTGGTCGTACCTCGTGTTCTGGTGGTTGCCGTGGATGACCCAGTGGCGCGTTCTGAACCGCATCCGGGCGATCGCCGAGCACGGTGGCATGGGCAAGAGCGACGACCGACGTCTCACCACGCACAACGTTCGCCAGCACTGGTTGGCCCGTTTCTGGCTCGTTCCCTACAACACCGGATGGCACCTCGCGCATCACGTTGACATGGGAGTGCCGTGGCACAATCTTCCGGCGTATCACCGCGAACTGCAGGCCGCCGGCTACGTCACCGACGAGATCACGTTCGAGAATTACTTCCAGTTGTTACGCAGTGCCACCGCGGCCGATATCTAGTCGCGACGCTGCGTTCGCGTTGGCGCATCCGAGAGGGCGCTACCTGGCCTTCCCGTTGGCTTCGGGAACGTAGTGCCGCTCTCCCTTTTGATCGAGCCACACCCGCATCACCCGGTTCGTGGAGGGGTCGTTGAAGAGTTCGTCGGTCTGACGCCACCCGGCGCCCGGATGGTCTGATTCGCCGTGGCGTCGAATGACGAAGCTGTAGATGATGCAGCCCACCAAGACCACGATGACGATTGCCCAGATGAAACCCGCCACGGCCGACCTACGATCCGGTCCGGAAGGTGACCGCCGTCCCGTAGGCGACGATCTCGGTGAGGTTATTGCCGACCTCTGATGAATCGAAGCGCATGGAGACAATGCCCTCGCCTCCCACGAGTTGCGCATTCTCAATCATCCGATCGAGCGCGTGACGTCGAGAGTCCTCGACGAGGCGCGTGTACTGCTTCACTTCACCACCGGCCAGCGCCTTGAACCCGGCCGTGATGTTCTTACCGAGTCCCATGGAACGCACGACCACACCAAAGACCATGCCGAGGCTCTTCGCGACCTCCTTATCGGGGAACGTCAGCGCCGTAGTGATGGGGAACTGCGAACCGCCGGCTTGGCCGTAGCGCGGGTGCGCGTCCGTCTCGTCGTCGCCACCGGTTCGTTCGAATACTCCGGACATCATTCCTCCTCGTACGGGCCCAATAATGATGCGTCGTAGTTGAGATTAGTACCGCCGCCCAGCGCTGAGCCCGCGACCGGGTACGACCACCGGCTCACCAACGCCACCACTCGCTCGAAGCTCGATCGGCGTCGTCACTCGGTCGCGGCGGGTGGATCGTTCAGAACGTCGGGGGTCGCGCTGTCCGAATCGACGAGCGATTCGAGGACGTGACCTTGGAGGAACTCGACGCTGACCGTCTGTTCGCGTCGGCGTTGGCTCTGCAGCGTGATGTCGGTCAGGACCGCGACGTCCGCTGGTGTGAACGGGGGCCAGATCAGACTTCTTGGATAGAGGTGGCGTGCCTTCACGACATTGATTTCGGCGCAGATCAGCGTCACTTCCGCGGCGAGATAAAGGAACGAGACGAGACCGAGCACGCTGGCGAAGTAGCCGTAGAGCTGGCTGGCGTGACGCAGTTCGTGGCCGACGAGCCAGGTCCCGATGTACTGCAGGAAGCTCCAGCCGAGCGCCGCCACGACGGCGCCGGTTGTCAGGCTGCGAAAGGGAATCGACGTCGGCGTGAGGATACGGAATCCGAGGAGGAACAGGGCGACGTTGACGACGAGCCCGGTCACCACGGCGAGCACTTGAAGATACGGGGCACGACCACCGAAGGTCACGAAACTTGCGAGCACGGTCGTGAGGACGACGTCGAGGACCAGTACGCCGAGGAATTCGAGACTTCGACCGATGCGTCGCATGAAGCGCGGTCGGATGGCTTGAGGGATGTTCCAGACGTCGGCCATGGCCCGCTGTCCCGCCTTGGTGACGCCGAGCGATCCCCAGACCAGCGCCGCCAGACCGGTCGAGAGTCCAATTACGCTCTTCTCACGCAGTGAGGAAATGCCGTTGTGTCCAGCGAGCTGTTTACCGACGACGGGGAATTGCGACAGCGCCGAGTGGATCACTCGTTGTTGGAGTCCGAGGTCGTGACTGAAGAGAAGCCCCAGCAACGTGAAGAAGACGAGCAGGAGCGGGAAGACTGAGAGCACTCCGTAGTAGGCGAGGAGTGCCGCGAGCGACGGTCCTCGATCCTCGACGTACTTTTTCGCTACGCCGACGACGAACGATGTCGTCGTGTGACGTTGGAGCGCCGCGTCGAGTCGATGCACGAGTCTCTTAATGCCGTCCGTCCCTTGGTTGCTTCAACGCCCAACCTAACGGGCCTCGTCGTCAACGTGAAGAGGCGACGCTCGAACCGGAGGGACGACGAAGGCCGTCCGACCGGTTCGAGGTCACTGGGGAGGACCAGACGTTAACGTCACGCTCGCCGTCGCGGTCGTGCCGTTCGTCGTCGTGTAGCCCACCTTGACGGTGTCGCCCGCGCGCTTGGTGAGCAGTAGTTGTTGGAGGACCGTGCCACTCGTGACGGTGGTCCCGTCAATCGACGTAATCGTGTCACCGGCCACGAGTCCGGCTTTCGCCGCCGGGTCGCCGGCGATCGCCTGAATCAGCTTGACGCCCGTCGTTGACGTTCCCGTGCCCCCCTGCGCGGTGGAGGCCGACGCGAACTCGACGCCGAGGAACGCGGACGCGCCGACGTGAATGGTGGAGGAGGCGTTGCCGTGCTCGATGGACTTCACAGTGGCCAACGCTTCATTGATCGGGATCGCGAAGCCGCCGTTCGTTGTCGACTGTCCGAACTCTTCGAAGCCGGTGCCCCCCGAACCTGATCCAGCGGTGTCCATGCCAATGACGCGACCCTTAGTCGTGACGAGGGGGCCGCCAGAATCGCCTGGAACGATGTTGGCCTGCACCTCAATGAGACCGGTCAACTTCTCGGCGCCGGCGGGATTGGACTGGTCACCGGCCGTGATGGCTTTGTTGAGTGCGGTCACCGTGCCCGTGGCGTAGCTCGGGGTGCCGCCCACGCCGCCGGCGTTGCCGATACCGACGATCGATTGACCGGTGACGACCTTGTCGGAGTTCCCCGTCTTCACCGTGGTGAGTCCCGAGGCGTTCGTGAGTTGGAGCAGAGCGACGTCCTGACTGACGTCGTAGCCGACAACGGTGGCGCGGTACGTGGCGCCGGTCGCCACGTCGCGGGCGGTGATGCTCGAGGCGTCTTCAATGACGTGGTTGTTGGTGAGGACGAGGCCGCTCGCCGTGAGGACCATGCCGGTCCCCTCGGCGGTCGCGCCCTGGGACGAGAACGAGGACGTGATGTCGACGAGGCCAGCGTCAACCTTGCTGGCGACCTTGGCCGCCGCGGCGTTGGCCCGTACTTGCGCGGGGGAGAGTGACTGTCCGTTGAACGTAGGAGTGATTGTGTAGTTGGGGACGTTGCCGGGGTCCGAGAACCCACCACCCGAGAAACGGGGGAAGTTGAATCGCGGAGCGGCGACCGCGGCGCGAGGTGGTGTGTCGACGAAGTGACCGACCACGAAGCCGAGACCACCGATGGCGAACACGAGCACGACAGCGACGGCCGACCGGATGATGCCCTTGCGCGGTAGTTGACGGGCCACCGGTTCGGGCGTGGCCGTTTCGTCGGCCGAGGCGGTCGGTGCCACTACGGGCGCCGGCACAGTCGGCTCTTCGATTTCGCTGCCTGCAAACTCATCGTCCATCGTGAACTCCTCGTACGCGCTCGTGCCTTGAAGTTCAGTATGAGGGTCCAACGTGAAGGGGTTGTTGGGTCGAGATAAGAAAATGACAAAGAATTGCGCATCGGCGCGTACGCCGTCGCTCGCTGAATTGCCGTGGGGGTGCATTTGACGGGTGCCTAGCATGGGCCCGAGCTAACCGAGGAGGAATGGACATGGATCTGCGGATCTTCACCGAACCACAGCAGGGCGCCACCTACGGCGACCTACTGGTTGTCGCCCAAGAGGCCGAACGGCTGGGCTTTGACGCCTTTTTTCGCTCGGACCACTACTTGCACATGGGATCGGTGACGGGACTTCCCGGCCCGAGCGATGCCATGGTCACTCTCGGTGCACTGGCGCGCGAGACGTCGACCATTCGACTCGGTACGTTGATGGCGTCCGCCACCTTCCGTCTCCCGGGGCCGCTCGCCATCGCGGTCGCCCAGATTGACCAGATGAGCAATGGCCGGATCGAACTCGGAGTCGGCAGCGGTTGGTTCGCCGACGAGCACACCGCGTACGGCATACCCTTCGCGCCACTCGGTGAGCGCTTCGACCGCCTCACCGAACAGTTGGAGATCATCGTCGGACTGTGGACCACCCCGACGGGTGAGCAGTTCTCGTATCACGGACGCCACTACGACCTGACGAATAGTCCGGCGTTACCGAAGCCGGTCCAACTGCCGCATCCGCCGATTCTGATTGGTGGGGGAGGGAAGGTCCGCACCCCCAATCTCGCCGCTCGCTTCGCGGGTGAGTTCAACATGCCCTTCGCGAGTCTCGACGCGACGGGCGAGCAGTTCACTCGTGTCGTCGCCGCGTGCGAGGTGCTCGGCCGCAGCGCCGGTTCGCTGGCGCTGTCGGCCGCGCAAGTGCTCTGCGTCGGAGAGAGCCCGAGCGAGATCGCTCGTCGGGCCGAGCGCATCGGACGTGAGCCGGCCGAACTTCGAACGAATGGACTGGCCGGCACCGTCGACGAGGTGATCGAGAAGATTAAGGCATTCCAAGACGCCGGCGCCAGCCGGCTGTACCTCCAAGTCCTCGACCTCCACGATCTCGATCACCTACGTCTCGTCGCCGAGAGGATCATGCCGGCCCTGAAGTAACGCCACGAGAAGCACGTGGATTCCCTCCCTAGACTCTGCACACGTCGAGTGCGCAAAGGAGACAACATGTTCACGTACGTGGTGACCCTGCAGTGCTCCGACGCACCGGGAATTGTGCGCGCCGCGAGTTCGGCAATCTTCGCTGTCGGCGGCAACATTGTTGAGAACGATCAGTTCACTGATCCCGTCACGGGACAGTTCTGCATGCGAACAAGATTCGAAACCGACCTTGGCGACGTCGAGACGGTCGTTACCAAACTCGCGACTGAGTTAGCGAATTTTGCACCCACGCTGGGCGTTCGTCTGGAGCACGTCCGACGGCGCGCCCTCATCATGGTCTCCACGCTCGATCACTGCCTCGCCGATCTGTTGTATCTGCGCGAACAGGGTGACTTGCCTCTGGACATCAAGGCCATTGTCAGTAATCACAGCGATTGCGAGCAGTTGGCCGATCGCTACGAAGTCCCGTTCTACGAGATCCCCGTGACGCCCGAGACGAAGTCGTCAGCGGAGGACCGCCTTCGAACATTGATTGGGGAATATCAAGTCGACTTCGTCGTACTCGCGCGTTATATGCAAGTGCTCTCTCCCGAACTTTGCGCGGAATTGAACGGGCGAGCTATCAACATTCATCACTCGTTCCTACCGGCCTTCAAGGGAGCCAAGCCGTACCGCCAGGCCTACGAACGGGGCGTCAAAATCATCGGAGCGACCTGTCACTTCGTGACCTCCGACCTTGACGAGGGTCCCATCATCGATCAAGACGTCGTTCACGTCTCACACGCCCGTCGGCCGCACGATCTCGAATCGCTCGGACGAGACATCGAGCGTAAGGTCCTTTCACGCTCAGTTCGACTTCTCGCGGAAGACCGGGTCGCCCTCGTCGGCAAGCGGACCGTCGTCTTCTCCCAATGATGAAAACCCAGTAGTCAAAGGGCTGAACAAGATATTAAGTAGTTGCTTGCTAGCAAGCAACCATCACTACACTGGATGCATGGACGTCGCACCAGTGGAACGCACGGAACAGGCCGCGCAACTCGCCGATCAACTTCGCCTCGCGCTCGGACGCCTCAACCGAAGTCTTCGACTCACCCACGTGGCGGCCGACCTTCCGTCGAGTCAACGTGAGATTTTGATGGCGATCGCTCGGGTGAAGTCACTGCGCCTCTCGGAATTGGCCAGTGAGGAAGGTCTCAATCCGACAATGCTGT
>DATCFS010000299.1:0-3886 GCA_036509375.1 Acidimicrobiales bacterium | reverse complement strand
TACGACTACCTTCACTCGCACGGCGTGCAGGTGGTTTGGGCACTGCCCGGTCAGATCTTTCACGCGAAGTGCTTGATTGCCGGCCACACCGCGTACATCGGAACCGGCAACCTGCAGTCGAAGTACTACGCGTCGACGAGGGACTTCTGGGTAAAGGACACCAACGCCAGCGACGTCGGCGCGATCGCGCAGACGTTCAACAGCGACTTCATCCATAACGGCAACGCTCCATCGGATTCGAACGGTCTGGTCTGGAGCCCCGGTTCCACCCCGGCGCTCGTGGGACTTATTAGGTCGGCGAAGCGCACGTTGTTCGTGGAGAACGAAGAGATCGGTTCGCCCTCGATCGAGTCGGCGCTTTCAGCGGCGGCGAAACGCGGCGTCGCGGTGAAATTCGTCATGACGAAGTCGTCGGAGTGGACGAGCGCGCTCGAGGCGCTCGCGAAGAACGGCGTGCACGTGCACGTCCTCAGCTCGACACAGTTGTACATTCACGCCAAAGTCATTTGCGCCGATTGCACCACCAGTCGCGGAACGGTCTTTATCGGGAGTGAAAACTTCTCGACGTCGTCACTTTCGTACAACCGTGAACTGGGCCTCGTCACGTCGTCGCTCGTCGCCGTGCGCGCCGTGGTCGCTGCGGTGAACGCTGACTACAGCCTCGGCGCTCAAGTGGGACCTACATCGCCCGCCACGTCGTCGACAGTGCCGGTGACGTCAACGTCAAGTCGCGCAGTGTCGATCGTTTCCTTTCGCACGTCAATCAGTCCCGGCGAGGACGATACGCTGACGGTCCATTCGCCTCGAGCGAGTGACGTCTGCTCGTTGAGTGTGACGTTGCCGAGTGGTTACGTGAGCCAATCACGCGGACTCGGCTCAGCGAGAGCCGCGGCCAACGGCGACGTGACCTGGACGTGGGAGATCGGTCCGTCGACCGGTCCCGGTACCGCCCACGCGGAAATCTCGTGCGGCGCCGGAACCGTCGTGCGAGGTTTTTCGATTACGTAGTCGCGCGTTGACGTGGGCGTTGCTCAAGTACCATCCCCTCATGGCTCCCGACCATTCAATCGTTCGACCGACTCCGTCGAACGCCGCGGCAACCGAGCGCATCCGGGCGATCTGCACGGCGTTACCTCTCGTCAGTGAGCGGCTGAGTCACGGCGAGGCGACGTGGTTCGTCAACGGCAAGAAGAGTTTCGCCTCGATGTCCGATCGTCATCACGGAAGTCGCATCTTTATCTGTGTCGCTGCGGCCGTTGGCGTGCAGGAGTCCCTCGTTGGATCGGAGCCGGATCGGTACATGCGCCCTCCCTACGTTGGTGGGCGCGGTTGGGTCGGTGCCTACCTCGACGGCAGCGATGCGGCGTCCGCTCCCGATTGGGACATGATCGAGAGTCTCGTCACTGACGCCTGGTTGCTCATCGCTCCCGCGAAACTTCGCTCCCTCATCGACACTCCTTAGCGTTGCGATCGAGGAATCGGTACGGCGTCGACGTCACTGCGACAGGGCGTGTTCCAACTGTTGCTTGTTCATGGACGACCGGCCCTTCACACCTTTACGTCGAGCCTCTTCGTACAGCTGCTTGAACGTTCGCCCGCCCGGGCTGGAGTGCGATCGAAGTCCACCGCGGCGACCAGACGAGATGTCGTCCGTCGAGGTGGTGCTGGAGGTTTTCGACTCGCCGCTACGGGCACGCGCCTTGTTCACGATCCGCGCGGCAATCTCCTCGGCAACGTCCTTCGACCTACCGTGTTGCGTCAACTCCGTCTTGATGTCGTTGTATTGACGCTCGCGCTTTGCGCTCCAGTTATTCTTCGGCATCGTCTCTCCTCGTGCGTCGCGCCCGCTACGTTCGACACTTTTTTCTTCCTGACAATCTCGTCACGTCGATTGTGACGATTTGTCACACGTTCTTAATCACTTTGCTCACGTCGCAACGCGCCACACAACGACCAACAACTTGTTCACGGGCTCGTTAAGAAATGAACGAACAATAAGTCAGTAACTGCCGCGTATGTCGCCATTCACAACGTCGATTAACAACTACAGACAAAATGATTCGACAAATTGTTTCGCACTTTCTGAATGTGAGGCGCGTCGTGACAAATCTTCGAACAGTCTTAGAACTGAATAAGAAGTGAGCAAAGTACTTGAACATGTTCGACATTCATGCGTACCCTTCATCAAGGTTCGAGTTCATCTATGGAGGAGTGCACTCAGAATGCTCGCAAGTCTTGACCGAACACATGCGTTGTGCGCCACGGTGAGCGTTCACCATCGCGCGTCCCGTTCAACGGGCGTCGAGATGCGGACGCACGAGCTCGCGAAGCGCGGTGCGGTCTCCTCAGCGGTCCCCTCGATCGACTCGGCACTTCGTCATAAGGGTGTGACCGGACTACACGATCTCGTTTTGAGTAGTTCGTACAACTAGGGCTGGAGAAAGGGTCATCATGGTGAGCTTGAGATCTGCAGTTGACGCAACCGCAATCGTCGAGACCGGAACCTCGGAGTTCGCGTGGCGACAAAGTTACTACCTCATGGGACTGACGGAGCTTTCGTTGGGCGACTTCGACCTTGCCGTGGTGCTCGCTCCCCACCCCGACGACGAAACGCTCGGACTCGGTGGCACCATCTCAACGCTCTTGGCGAAGGGCACGACCGTGATCGTCATGACGGCGAGTGACGGCGAATCCTCTCGCATGAACAGTCGGGTCATTACGCGCGACGAGATGAGGTCGCGCCGTCAGAATGAGGCTCGCGCCGCACTCGGTGTTCTCGGAGGGGGCCAAATGGGCAACGCCCTGAACGTACAGCTCCACCTTCCCGACGGCAACCTCGCGGGCGTCGAGATGGACCTCTCCGAACACTTGAGCCGATTTCTCGGTCCTCGCGACGTCTGCTTCGCGACGTGGGAGTTCGACGGCCATCCCGACCACGAGGCGGCCGGACGTGCGGCGCGAAGGGCCTGTGATTTCACGGGTGCCCGGCTGCTGCAGTATCCCGTTGACATGTGGCACGGGTCTCCAATAAGTGATCCCACCATTCCCTGGCGCGACGCGCGACGGGTTTCGCTCGGGGCCGATGAACTCGATCGAAAGAATCGAGCAATCGCGTGCTACGAATCGCAGATTCGGCCCCTCTACGCCTTGGACGACGATGAACCAATACTGCTCCCCCACGATCTCGCCCACTTCCAGCGGTCCTTTGAAGTGGTCTTCACATAGTCTTCGCCGGCGAAGCATCGAGCGCCCACGTACACTGGCGAAATATGACTAGCCGGGGGGCAACATGAGTGATCAACACAACAGTGGCGAATCAAATTTGACCGGAGATGACGGCGCCGACAGCAACACGATGGGCAACGACGATCAGGTCGACGAGAGCCTCATGGGTAAGGATGGCGGCGATTCGGACCTCATGGCCAACGCCAGCGGCACCGACGGTGACGTAATGGGGAGTGGCGACGGTGGCGACGGTGACGACGCCGATCTCATGGGTGAGGACAAGTAGCTCCTCACGCGTCATCGTTCACGTGCGCGCCGCGTGACTGTACGCGGCCAGTCCAGAGTATCTTGCGAGACCGTCCTATGGGACGGACTGACACGACGACGAAGCACTCGACGCCGACCTACCTCGGACCGACGTCGTTCGTTGCCACGGCACCGCTGCGACGAGCAACGAAGTCAGCGATGCTCTTGGCGAGGTCGCCGTGGGAATCGAAACTAGAAAGGCGAAGTGCGTGGGTATCATCCACGATTCGACCGGCGATGACGTCGATGATCTTTCGATTGCCACTGCTCGCCAACGGCGACCAACTCGCCATCGTCGTGGCCAACTCCATCGCTCGGTCGCGCAGCTGCTCGCGCCCGACAATATCGACGACCA
>DATCFS010000298.1:0-7673 GCA_036509375.1 Acidimicrobiales bacterium | reverse complement strand
GGTCGAGTTGCACCACTGTTCCCGGCAGGGCGCGAGCCACATCATCTAGATCCTGCATGGTCGACACGTCACCATTGTGAGCGTCCGCGGCCACGTTGTCAACCGCTAGAGAAGCAGTACGACCCAGAAACTGGTACGTCTGCACCAAACGAAGTCTCGCGTGATAAGCCGACGTTCACGCCCATCCGAGTTCCTCCAGGCGGGGATCGCTAATGCCGAAGTGGTGCGCGATCTCGTGAATCACCGTCTTTCGAACTTGCGCTCGCACCTCATCTTCATTCGAACAGACTTGACAGATCGTCGTTTGATAGAGCGTGATTCGGTCGGGCATCACGCCGTTGTAACTCTGCAATCCGCGCTTCGTGAGCGGTACGCCCTCGTACTGCCCGAAGAGCGAACGTCCCTGCGCCTCGTCCTCCACCAAGATCACGACATTGTCCATTCGCAACGAGAGCGACTCTGGCAACGTCGTGACGGCCTCGGCAGCCAACTCCTCGAATCGTTCATTCGTGACCTGAAACATCTCGGCAGCGTATCGGCGCCCTCGTCAGAAGGTCACGGACGTCGCGGACTCGAGCCACGGCTTCAGTTCGGCGATCGGCATGGGCCGCGCGAAGTGGTACCCCTGCACGACGTCGCAACCGGTCGAGGCGACCACGGCCAACTCCATCTGCGTCTCCACGCCTTCCGCTACCACTCCGAGTCCGAGTTGGTGGCCGAGTTCGACCATCGATCGAACGATCGCCGCGTGCTCGGGAACTGACTGAACCTCCTGGATAAAGGAACGATCAATCTTCAGTTCGGCGATCGGCAGGTTCGCGAGCATGCCCAGTGACGTCTGACCCGAACCGAAGTCGTCGATGCTGATGCGAACGCCCGCGTCACTCATCTGTGTCAGCGAATCGGTCGTGCGCGTCGGGTCCGCCATGAGTGCAGTCTCGGTCACTTCGACGGTCAGTCGTTGCGGATCAACCTGCGCGTCGCGAAGCGCGTCGAGCACCTGGGCCGCGAAGCCAATGCGACCGAGATTTCGGACCGAGACGTTCACCGCCATGTGGAAGTCCTCGTCGATGGTGCTGATCGCCAGAAGATCCTCCAGGGCTTGGCCGATCACCCAGAGCGACAGTTCGTCGATCAGGTCGGTCTGCTCGACGAGTGGAATGAATCGATCGGGGAAGAGGAGGCCCTGTTGAGGGTGTTGCCACCGTACGAGTGCCTCGACGCCGCCGACCCGGTGGTCGCGCAGGTCGATCTTCGGCTGATAGTGCAGCACCAGTTGATTGGAGGTAATCGCGTGACGGAGTTCCGCGACCAGCGTGAGCTGGGAGGCATCGTAGTGATTCTGCGAAAGGTCGTAGCCCGCGACACCCGAGCGTTCATTTTTCGCGACGTACATGGCCATATCGGCCAACTGCAGCAAATCATCAATGGAGGTTCCATCACGCGGAGCGATGGCGTAGCCAATACTGGCCTCCACCGTCAACGGCAGGCCGCTCACAACGACCTCGGACTGAATGACCTCGCGCAGTTGACAGAGGGTGTCGTACGGCGCGTCGACGTCGGTCAAGACCACGCCGAATTCGTCTCCGCCGAAACGTGCGACGGTGTGCGGCAGTTGAACTTCTTGCGTGATGCGCTCGGCCAACAACGTGAGCAGTAGGTCACCGTTCTGGTGTCCCAACGTGTCATTGACCTCCTTGAAGCGGTCGAGGTCAATGACCGCAATGGTCGTGGACTGGCCACGGCGTGCGCCCGCTTGAAGTTCGCCCTGACCCACGGTTCGAAAGTAGGCCCGGTTCGGAAGTCCCGTTAACGCGTCGTGCTCGGCTTGAAAACGGTTCACCCGCACCTGTCGGCGCAGGCGACGACCAACCCAGAACGATATGCCAAAGACGACGAGGTAGAGCAAGGCCAGGCCAATCGCGAGGTTTCGGTACAGGCTGTGAATGCCGGCGCTGACGTCCTCACTGATCGGCGTGTAGGGAAGATAGATCTCCAGGACGCCGACGCGGTTCGTCGCGGCCCCCACGTACAGGGGTAAGTAGATCTCCACGGAAAGACCGCGAACCTTCCCGCTGTCGACGGAGTCCGAGTTCAAGTGAGTGAGGATGACGACCGCGTGGCCGCGCGCGGCCTCGAGTGCGTCATCTTCGATCGCTTGGTGGAATCCCGAACCGTCGTCAGAGAAAATCACGTTTCCCCGTAAGTCGCGAAGTCGTAAGCGCTGTACCGAACGGTTCTTCACCACTTCAGTAGCGAGCACGCGCATGCGAGTCTCTTCGAGGGGCGTGAGTCCCTTCGCCAGAGGTTGTCCGTTGAGGAGCGGCTGGATCGCTGACTGGGCCAAGATGAGGGCCTCCGATTCCCCTTGGGCGAGACCACGTCTGGTCGCCTCGCTGCGGTAACTAATGCCAAGTACGAGTCCAAGTAGGAGGACGGGTACCAACATGACAACGGCGATTGTCGTCAGCTGGCGTATCGGCGAATCTCGCACGGCGTCGTTGACGGGGTTCACATCACCGTCGTAACGCTGATCTGTCTCGACGGTGCGAGGACGACGAAACGTCAAATAATCGCGATAGACGTAGCACCACCAGTCCCATCCGCGGTCTCCTCGCGACAACCCTTCTCCGACACATCTCCGTCTTCGCCCTACTGGTTTCTACGTCCTTTAGAGGCGTTTGGATTGTCTCACCCACTGTAGGACCGAGTTACTCCAGTGTTCGACATAGCCTGTGTCGTCGTCCTCTTCAGCGTTTGTCAAACCTGCAACGCCGGACCATCAGAAGGTGTAGCGAGTGTGGGCGAATGATCCCTTTGAAAAGGCGAACACCTTGATCGGTGCAACCATATAGACGTTTATACGCTCCTGCGTTGACTCGTCACCTAACTCGTGAAAGAAGCAACCGTCGCCGACGTGGTACGTCCAGCGACCATCCCACTTCGTCGTCCACACTTCAGCGACCCTCTTCAACGTGTCGACGTCACGAACCAGTCGTGCGTCACCTTCGAGCATGACGTCGAGGCCCTTGTTCCAGGAGTTCCGTCCCGTGGTCAGTACCACGTTCGAATTGGAGCGAAGGTTGACGGCCTTCTGTTCGCCGTCACCGGTGCTGAAAAACAGAGCGTCGTCCATCCACACCGCGACGAGTGGCGTGACGTGTGGGCGGCCATCCTGACGCACCGTGGAAATCCAGAACAGTTCGGCGTCCTCCAGGGTCGCTCGACTCTCTTCCCACGGCGTCGCAACACCATCAGCGTCACTGAAGCGGGGGTCCAATTTGGTGGTTGGCTCACTCATATAGTCCTCCCGAACCGCAACGCGGACCTACGAAATCTACGCTAGGTCGTAGGCACTTGCGCAGTTCATCAACTTTCTCAACGTATTCAAATCGCAGCGATCGTGAGAACAATGCTGCGCCGCGGTATCTGGGCGCGTGAGCGGGCTGTTACCATTTCAACGACATCCCCGGGAGAGGTCCGCCATGGTGTCTGACCGGCGTCTACAAAGCCCTCGTAATGATTCCTCGCCGAGCTGGTCTGGATTACGCGGATATGTGCTGGCGACGTTCGCGGTCCTAGTTCTTGTCACTGGGACGGTCGCGTCGAGGGCCGTTGGTGCCACGACGACGACCACCTCCCTCGCCGTGACAACAACAACAACAACAACTTCGACCATTCCGACCACCACCACGACAGTGCCGCCGACCGCGCCGTACTCAGTCGGCGTCACCAGTTGTACGTTCGTCGATGCGACGAGGAGTCTCCGAAACTTCGGGACCCTTCCCCCATCAGTTCTCCAACACCAACGCACGCTCGTGACCGAAATTCGCTACCCGACGACGTCGGATCCGTCGACTGACCGCGAAGTGAACAACGCAACTCCCGCAATCGTCTCCGGCGGCTTTCCGACGGTCGTTTTCGCGCACGGCTACGACGTCACACCCGACACCTACGCCAAACTTCTTGACGCGTGGGTACGAAAGGGTTTCGTTGTCGTTGCCCCCATCTTTCCGGGGGAGGAGCCGGCCGATGTCGCGCATCAGCACGTCAATACGGAGGCCGACCTCTACAACGAGCCGGCTGACATGACGTTCGTGATCCGTCACCTCCTTCGCGACGACGTCGTTCATGGCGGTTCGTGTCCGCTCGCGTCTGGACTCATTGACCCCGCGCGCCTTGCTCTGGCCGGACACTCCGACGGTGCGATTGCCGTCGGACTCTTGGCGTTCTCCAGGGGACGCGATCCTCAAGGAGTCGCGTATCGAAACCTCCGCAGCGGGCTCCATCTTCGAAGCGTCCTCGTGATGTCTGGCGCCGTGGACGGTAAGGCTCCGTATTCATCATTGCCCACACGTTCGCCGCTCCTCGTCATTCAAAGCGCTTTCGACCAGTGCAATCCTTCCTTTTTCGGCTTGCAAATTTACCGAGACATCCATCAAAGCAACAAGTGGTTCCTGGAATTGCTCACGGCGCATCACCTGCCTCCCATTGATGGTGAGGACGCAGCCGGCTTCTCCGTGGTGGCGCCCGTCACCACGAGCTTTCTCGAGTTCACTCTGAACGGTTCACCGACTCCGGCCGTTGTCGTCGCTGCGGGTGACGCCCGACCGAAGATCGCCCAAATGTTTCACGGCGGCAATGGTCCCTACATTGCGCCGTTTGATGACCCACCGGCGTGCGGTCCCCACTAACGGACGCATCCCCACAGCACGGCAGTTCTACTCTTGATTCGTGGAACTGCCGTCGCCAACCGATCCGTACCACTCGCAACGTGAACTCTTCGTTTCCTATCTCGATTGCTTTCGACAACGCCTCATCGAGAAGACCACCGCGATCGTTGAGTAGCGTCGACGCCATGGCCATCAATCCCGCCAAGAAGCGACCGGAACCGAATCGGGCCGCACCACCCTCCACGCGATTGCGGCCGCGTGCGGCGCCGGCCTCGCCTGATGAACTTCGAGCGATCTACGAATCCTGTAGCCGATTCCTCACGGGAACGGGGAGACGCACCACGACGTCGTTGCTGGCAACAATTCCCGATGACACGGTGACGGACATGTACGGTGCGGGAGGCATCGTCGCCGAACTCGAGCAGGAGATTGCCCGAATCCTCAAGAAGGACGCGGCGCTCTTCATGATCACGGGCACCATGGCGCAGCAGGCGGCCCTACGGATTCACGCGGACCGCCGCTCGTCACGCAACATCGTGTTTCACCCCCAATGCCACCTTGACGTTCGCGAAGAACGAGCGTACGAACGACTGCACGGCCTGGTGGCCGTCACGTGTGGCGGGCACGCAACCCCGCTCAGCGCAGAACTGCTCGAGTCCATCCACGAATCGGTCGCCGCGCTATTGGTGGAACTGCCCCAACGCGACCTCGGTGGCACGCTCCCGGAATGGGACGAACTCGTTGCCCAAGTGGCGTGGGCCCGAGACCGTGGTGCGGCGACACATCTCGATGGCGCCCGTCTCTGGGAAGCGGCGCCGTTCTATCGGGTCACGGCCAATAAGGACATTGCCGACATCGCCGATCTCTTTGACACGGTCTACGTCTCGTTTTACAAGGGTCTCGGTGCCATCGCTGGCTGTTGCGTCGCCGGTGATACCGAGACCATTGACGAGCTGAAGTTGTGGCGAATTCGTCACGGAGGCCGGGCCTACGGTCTCTGGCCCTACGCCGCGTCGGCCAAATCCGTCTTGGCACTACGCGGCAATCGATTTGACGACTACTACGAACGCGCCGTCACGATCGCCAAATCTCTGGCTCGCGTTGACGGCATCGAGATTCTTCCCTTTCCGGTGCAGAGTCCCATGATGCACGTCCGCGTACGCGGCAATTGCGACAAGGTGTTTGCGTCCATGGTCGACGTGGCCCGTCGCGACGGCGTCTGGATGTTCGGTGGCGCGTACGCCAACGAGGGTCCCTCGTTACAGCGATTCGAGTTCAACGTGGGTGACGCCACGATGGACTTTTCCGTGAAGGAGATTCGCGATCTCTTCCAGCGAATCGTGCCCGTTCCCCGCAAGAAGTAGAGTCGTCGACCACACACCGCGACGCGCGACGTGACGCGGGCGATGTTAAGAATCTCGTCAGAAAGTGAAGTGCTTTTGACGGACCGCCCATAACGTCGAGAAAGAACCCAAAGTACGGAGGTCACCATGCTCGGCGACAAAGAGGAACACTTCGCAGGAAAAGGCACTGACCTGGCGGCCCTGCAAACGCACATCGAGGAGTACCTAAAGGGTGACGGATTCACGGTCACCTCCTCGGCACCGAGTGACAAGGGCAACGTCATCCAGGCGCAAAAGAGCGGATGGTTGCGGGAGATCGTCGCCGCGGACCGGGCCCTGAGCATTTCAATATCGGGCACGTCGGCTGACTTCACGGTCCGTTTCGGCGTCGGGAAATGGTTCAAGCATCTCGGCGTCACGGCTCTTGAGACGTTGCTGGTGTCAGAACTCTTCCTCGTCGTCGACGTCGCCGATTCGCTCTGGACGCTTGAGGTCGAAGACAAGTTGATCGCCGACGTGAGGAAATTCGTCGGCTAAGCGAAATCCCCGAGCAGCTTTCCGGTTGATGTTTCGCTACTGCTCGTAGTTCTCGACGACGTCGACAGCACGGATCGAGGCTTCCGAAGGGTCCCTACCGAACTCACGCAAGGCCCGGCGCTGTCGAAGGAGGTCCCAGCACTGATCTAGGGTCTCTTCCAGGTGGGCAAGTCGTTCCGCGTCCCCGTCGGACTCGTGCGCTCGAAGCGTGTTTTCCTCGTCGACCAGCGTGTTAATCCGACGATAGATGTCCTCGTCAACCATGGATGCCCTCCCTTTCTCTCGCGACCTCACGGTAATACGTCGCCCAACAATCCAGTGAGGCGTTGCCTCGACGGGCACTGCATTGAATGTAGCAACTTGCTCAGATCGGTAGTCCGCCGGTGGCCGACCACGTCGAACCATGGTCCTTGTACGCGGCGATCGTGCGCTCAGCGATCCTCATTTGGTGGATTTCGTCGGCGCCGTCGGCCAGTCGGGCCCACCGAGCGTGTTGGAGCATGTTGGCGAGCGGCGTGTCCGTTGAGTAGCCCAGCGCGCCGTGCACCTGGATCGCTCGGTCAATGATCCGGTTGAGGCTGTTCGCGACGAAGTGTTTGGTCATCGATACTTCAGTTCGGAATTCCTCTCCGCGGTCAATCTTGTAGGCCGCGTGGAGCACCATGAGTTTGCACTGGTATAACTCCATCGCCGAATCGGCGATCATCCACTGCACACCCTGCTTCTCAGCGAGCGTTGAACCGTGGGAGTAGCGATGGATCGCGCGGTCCACCATCATGTCGAGCGCGGTCTCGGCCTGAGCGATCCACCGCATGCAGTGTGCGAGGCGGGCCGGACCGAGGCGGGCCTGTCCCAATCGGTGTCCGTTGCCCCTGCCGCCAAGAATCTGTGCGTCGTTCACGCGAAGGTCGGTGATGACGATTTCGCTGTGACCGGTGGAGCCGTGCATGGTCTCCACTTCGCGCACGTCGTTCCATCCCTCGGACGGAATGTCCACGATGAAGGCCGTCGTGGCACCGGACGAACCGTCCGGAACATCGGATTCGGTGCGGGCAATAAGTATGGCGAACTGCGACCGGCGGGCGTTCGAGATGAACCACTTGTGACCGTTGATGATCCA
>DATCFS010000297.1:0-2280 GCA_036509375.1 Acidimicrobiales bacterium | reverse complement strand
ATCTTGTTGAAGACGACCAACTTCAACACCCAGAAGACGGCGAAGCAGATGAGGTTCGTGAACGCCACGATCGCGGTATCGGTCAGGTGACCCCAGTGGTGCGAGTGAACTTGCGATCGCGCGAAGAACGCGCCGATCTGTGAGAAGGCAATCCCCGCGAAGGCGAGCGACCAGTACGGGACGATCTCCTTTCGAAACGCACTCTTGCCCCGCTTACCCCAGGCCCAGAGACGATTGAGATGGTATGACGGCAAGGTCGCCACGACGTTGCCCGCGAGCGTGGCCCAGATGACGCCGGGGATGATTTTCAGTCCGTAGAAAATGACAATCGCCGAGAACGAGACGCCGGTGGTGATGACCGAACTGAAGGTGTAGCGGATGAGCTTCTTACCTTGGCGGGTCTTCGACCACGCCAAGAATGAATCGAAACGTTTGCGCATTAGTGGAAGTCTAATTCCTTGGGCGTACCGAGCCGGAGGGTCGGGGTCCCGAGATGCAACAATGGAGCATGTCCGAAGCCCTTTCGCTCCTTGTGCAATTGCTCGATCTTGAGCGCATTGAGGTCAATACCTTTCGGGGGCGACACCCCGTCGAGGAGCGCCAGCGGACCTTCGGGGGCCAAGTGGCCGCCCAGTCCCTGATGGCGGCGGGACGCACGGTCGACGCGGGCAGTGTCCATTCGCTCCACTCGTACTTTCTTCGCCCCGGCGACCCGAGCATCCCCATCCTCTACGAAGTCGACCGCATTCGTGACGGGAGGAGTTTCACGACCCGTCGCGTCGTCGCCATCCAGCACGGTCGCGCGATCTACAACATGCAGGCCAGTTTCCACACCGACGAGGTCAGCCTCGAGCACCAGATTGAGATGCCCGACGTGCCCGGACCCGAAACCATTGGCCGGCTGGAGGACCGCATCAAGGGCGACGGTGGCGACATCGACGAGTGGTTCAAGCGGCCGCACCCGATTGACCAGCGCTTCGTCGGTGAGTTGCCGTGGAGCCCGACGCGCAACCGCGAACCGCACCAACAGATCTGGATCAGGGCCGACGGCCCACTGCCCGACGACCCGTTGTTGCACGCGTGCGTCGTCACCTACGCGAGTGACATGAGTCTCTTCGACGCCATCCTCGCGCCACACTCGATTCGCTGGGACACCGGCACCTTCATGGGCGCCAGTCTCGATCACTGCATGTGGTTCCACCGACCGCCGCGCGCCGACGAGTGGCTCCTCTACGACACCGAATCCCCGATCGCGCACGGCGGGCGCGGTCTCGCTCGGGGCTTCCTCTTCAACGAGGTAGGTCAGCTCATGGTCTCAATGGTCCAAGAGGGTCTGACCCGCGTGGTCGATCCCAACAAGGTGAGGAACTCATGAGGATCAGTGAACTGGCCGACGCCTACTCAATGTCCACGTCGCTCTTCATGCACGAAGCACTCGTGGTGAACGACAACAATCTCGATCGCCGCGTGGAGGGCGGTTGGAGTGCGCGCCAAGTTGTCCACCACATCGCCGACTCCGAAGCGCAGTCCTACGCACGACTGCGACGACTGCTGGCCGAACCGGCCGGCTCGGTCATTCAGGCATACAACGAAGCGGCCTGGGCCGAGAGTGAGCAGCTCGGCTACAACGTGTTGCCGATCACGCACTCGCTGGAAGTTTTCAAGGCCGTGCGACTCGCCTCACTCGACGTGCTCATGCGACTGCGCGACGACGACCTCGAACGGTACGGCGAACACTCCGATTCCGGTCGCTACACGTTGGCGATGTGGCTCGACATCTACACCCAACATCCACGAGCGCACGCCGCGCAATTGGTTGAAGCGGTCAACGCCTAACTACGGGCGCGCCGACACGGGCACGTACTTGCGCTCGGCCTCGCCGATGTAGAGCTGACGGGGGCGCGCGATCTTCACGTCCTGTTGGAGCAACTCTTGGTAGTGCGCGAGCCAGCCCGACGTGCGAGGAATCGCGAACAGCACCGTGAGCATTTCGAGCGGGAAGCCCATCGCCTGGTAGATGAGACCGGAGTAGAAGTCCACGTTCGGGTAGAGACGACGTGAGATGAAGTAGTCGTCGGCCAACGCAATCTCTTCGAGCTTGAGCGCAATATCCAAGAGCGGGTTCTTGCCCGTCACCTGGAACACGTCGTCGGCCGTCTTCTTGATGATCGTGGCGCGCGGGTCGAAGTTCTTGTACACCCGGTGGCCGAAGCCCTCGAGCAGGGCCTTGCCCTGCTTCACCGTTTCGATGTAGGCGGGGATGTTCTCGATGCTGCCGAT
>DATCFS010000296.1:0-9670 GCA_036509375.1 Acidimicrobiales bacterium | reverse complement strand
CACCTACCTGCCCCGCAAATTCAAGATCGGCGTTGCGCACCCCGCCGACAACTGCGTTGACGTCTTCGCCCAAGACATTGGGCTTATTCCCGGTTTCCTCGACGGAGTCGGCGCCGGATTCAACGTGCTGGTTGGGGGCGGACTCGGTCGCTCGTACGCGAACGAGGACACCTTCTCGCGCCTCGCGGACCCCATGGCGTTCGTCGCCTACGACGAAGTTGACGAAGTCATCGCGGCGGTCATCTCGACGTACCGCGTCCTCGGTGACCGCACTGATCGCAAACGAGCGCGCATGAAGTACGTGGTCGCCGACATGGGCTTCGAGCAGTTCCGCAAGGAGATTGAGGCCCGCCTCGGTCGCGACCTACAACCCCCCCTCGAGATTCCCGCGCACTTTGACGCGAATGACCACCTCGGGTGGCACGAACTGAGCGACGGCACCCACCAGTTGGGCGTACGCGTCTCGGCCGGACGTGTTCGCGACGACGACGCGTCGCGGTTGCGCTCGGCGTTGCGTCTTATCGCCGAAACCGTACCGGTGACCTTCTTCATCACGACCCAGCAAGACCTTCTGATCAGCCACGTCGCCGAGCGCGACCGGGCCCGAGTTGACGAGATTCTCGCCAATCACCTCGTGCGCGCCGAGCACGAGTTGGGCGTCGTCGAACGCACGGCTTTGGCCTGTCCGGCCCTTCCGACGTGCAGTCAGGCATTGACCGAGGCCGAGCGCCGACTTCCCGAACTCGTCGGCCAGATTGAAGGTGAACTTGGTCGGCGTCAACTTGGACGGCGTTCGCTCCAACTTCGCATGACCGGTTGTCCCAACGGGTGCGCGCGCCCTGCGGTCGCCGAAGTGGGCATCGTGGGGCGAACCAAATCGACGTACGACGTCTACGTCGGTGGAGGCATGCGCGGTGATCGACTGGCGACGCTGTTCCGCGAAAAAGTGAAGTTCGACGACATCGCCGTGGTGCTCGGACCACTGTTCGATCGATGGGAGAACGAAGGCGAAGCCGACGAATCGTTCGGCGACTTCATGAGTCGCGTGGGTGTCGAATGACCGTGTTCCTGGTAGGCGCCGGGCCCGGCGATGCCGATCTGCTCACGGTGCGCGCCGCTCGTCTGCTGTCGCGCGCCGACGTGGTCGTCCACGACCGCTTGATCGAACCTTCCGTGCTCGCGTTAGTTCGCAGCGACGCCGAACTGATCGACGTGGGAAAGGAGCCAGGTAACTCGGTCTCGCAGTCGATGATCAATGAACTGCTGGTCTCCCTCGGACAGGGTCATTCCAACGTCGTACGTTTAAAGGGAGGTGATCCCTTCGTTTTCGGTCGCGGAGGCGAAGAGATGCTGGCACTTCGCGAAGCCGGCATCGCCTGCGAGGTGGTGCCCGGCGTGACGTCGGCCTTCAGCGGACCGCTCGCCGCGGGCATTCCCGTGACCCATCGCGGTCTCGCGCGCGGCGTCACGGTTGTCACGGGGCACGTGGCCGATGACGACGATGGATATTTCCGACGGCTCGCCAATCCCGAACTTTCGCTGATCGTCCTCATGGGCGTCGGTCACCGGGCCCGCATTGCGCTTCAGCTAGTCGAAGGCGGGCTCGACAACGACACGCCGGTCGCGGTCATCGAAAGCGCGTGGACCGAGCGACAGCGAGTGACGCGCGGCGTGCTGCACGAACTCGGTGGTCTCGACGTCGCGTCACCCGCCATCATTGTCATCGGTCCCTGCGCCGCGCTGGACGTGCGGGCCATGTTGGCCGAAGCGGTTTCGGCGCTCTGAGCGTGCTTCCACTCGCGTTCAAGGTCACGGATAAACCGGTACTCGTTATCGGCGCCGGTCGGATCGGCACCGGCAAGGCGCAGTTGCTCGTCGACGCGGGAGCCCGGGTCACGATACTGACCAGCCAAATCCTGGCCGAACTGCCCGCAGGATTGCACGCCGTGTTGGAACGTCCTTACGCACCTGGCGATCTGCGCGGCTACTCCCTCGTTATCGCCGCGACCGGTGACCCAGGGGTCAACGATCAGATCGTTGACGAGGCGCACGAATTGGCCGTATGGCTCAACGTGGTCGACGACCCCGCTCGCTCAGATTTCTATTTCACTGCCGTGCACCGCGACGGTGACGTTGTGGTGTCCGTCTCGACCGAGGGCGCCTCCCCCGCCCTCGCGCAAGAGATTCGTTCGATGATCGCGCAGCGCCTACCCTCCAATCTGGGCGTTGTCGCAGCCCAACTTCGCACCGAGCGGGCCGCGCTGCACGTCGACGGCGCGAGCACCGAGGGTGTTGATTGGAAGCCCCGGATCCGCGAACTCTTGATTGATCAGTAAGCCACTTACGAAGTGCAGCGCCGTCGGAGTCACTTCGCGCTATCTGTTCTAGGGTCAACGCATCTGCGCAGGGGGATGGCATGACTGATCGAGTACTCGTTACCGGGGCGACCGGCTTCATCGCGCAACACTGCATGCTCCAGCTCTTGGACGCCGGTTTCCTCGTGCGCGGCACCGCACGCACGCCCGGTCGAGCGCAGGAGATCGCCGGTATCCTCTCGCCGCACCTGAGTGCGTCAGGCCTCCAACTCCTTCGTCAGGAGTTCGACGTCGTGGTGACCGACCTCACGAGCGACGACGGTTGGGACGCCGCCGTCGGGGACTGTCGATTCGTACTTCACGTCGCCAGTCCGCTGCCGCGCGGTGCCGCAAAGAACGACGACGAACTGATTGTTCCCGCTCGAGACGGCGCACTTCGTCTCCTCGCCGCGGCCAGTCGCGGTGGTGTCGAACGGGTCGTCCTCACCTCGTCCATGAGCGCAATCGCCTACGGCAACGACCGATCGCGGACGTTCACCGAAGCCGACTGGTCGAATCTCGACGGTGCGCGAATTGGTGCGTACGACAAGTCCAAGACGATCGCCGAACGTGCGGCCTGGGACTTCGTGGCTACCCTCGGTCCAACGTCAACGATGGAACTCGTATCCGTCAACCCGGGTCTGGTGCTCGGACCGTTGCTGTCGTCGGATTGGGGCACATCGGGAGAATTGGTCAAGCGCATCATTGACCACGCAGTGCCCGCTATACCCGACATCAATTTCGCGTGCGTTGACGTGCGCGACGTAGCCTCCGCGCACGTGGCCGCAATGGTGACGCCCGAGGCGAAGGGCCAGCGATTCATCTGCACCGAGGGCGACCATTCGATGATGGAGGTCGCACTCATTTTGAAGGAGTACCTCGGACCTCGCGGCTACAAAATTCCGACCAAGCGACTTCCGTCGTTCGTGATTCGGATCATGGCGCTCTTCGACCGAACGGTCAGACTCGCACTGAACGATCTCGGCACTTCGCAGAAAACCGATAATCAGCGCATTCGCACGGTTCTGCACTGGGAGCCGCGCGACTTACGAGAGATGACGACAGCGATGGCCGATTCAATGATCACCTACGGGGTTGTCGCGACCAAGTCGTAACGAGAGCGGTCTGTGACGACCTCGAGAGTGCCCAGAGGAAACGTTGACGGGCCGCCCATGACGCCGGCGAATTCGGCGGGTGAAACACCACGTCGTCGCCAACAGGTAACGTCGTGCACTATGTCGCCGGGCACCGAATTACCGCTCCTCGCCCTCGATCATGTGTCCGTACACTTCGAAGGACTCCGAGCGCTCGATGATGTCTCCTTCGATGTCTCGTCAGGGGAGATCGTCGGCCTGATTGGACCCAACGGCGCCGGCAAGACCACGGCCTTCAACGTCGCCTGCGGCTTCGTCAAGCCCAGCAAGGGCCACGTCCACTACCCCACCGCCAAGAAGTCGAATCTGCATCCGAACCAGTTGGTGCACGCCGGCGTCGCGCGGACCCTTCAGGGGGTCGGTCTGTTTCCACATTGCAGCGTGTTGGAGAACGTTATGGCCGGCGGGTATCTGCGACCGAGCGGCGGATTCTTTGCCAGTTTCCTCTCCTTGCCCAAAGAGGTCCGATCGGAACGGACACTGCGCCACGACGCCTGGACGATGCTCGAACGGCTGAACATTGCCGACGTGGCGGACCGCTTCCCCTCCGCAATCCCCTACGGCATCGCGAAGAAGGTCTCCGTCGCCCGCGCGCTCATGAGCGATCCGACGTTGCTGATGCTCGACGAACCAGCGTCCGGTCTCGACGAGTCCGAACTCGACGACTTCGCACGGCTCATCGTGGAACTGCGCTCCACCATGGGGGTGCTGCTCGTCGAACACGACATGGAGTTCGTGATGCCGCTGGTGAATCGACTCGTGGTGCTCAACTTCGGCGAAATCATCGCCAGCGGCTCACCGTCAGAGGTTCGCGAGAACGAAGCCGTCATCGAGGCGTACCTCGGGGTGAACGAATGATCGCCATCGACAATCTGTCGGTCTCCTTCGGCGCGGTCCAGGCACTACGTGACGTGACCTTCCTCGCCGAAACAGGAAAGATCACCGCGGTCCTCGGCGCCAATGGCGCCGGCAAGACCACGCTGCTGCGCACCATCAGTGGACTAAAAGAACCCAGGTCGGGCACGATTCTCATGGATGGACAGGCACTCGTACACAAGAAGACCGAGGACATCGCGCGCCTGGGTGTCGGCCACGTCCCCGAAGGTCGAGGCGTCATCGGCGAGTTCACGGTCGAGGAGAACCTTCGACTGGGCGCGATGATGGCCAAGGTCAATCTGCAACAGGGTCTGGAGGAGCAGTACGAACAGTTCCCGGTGCTGGGCGAACGACGCAAGCAGCACGCGGCGAAACTGTCCGGTGGCGAACGACAGATGCTCGCGATGGCCCGAGCTTTGATCGCCAAACCTTCCGTGCTCTTGTTAGACGAACCTTCGCTCGGATTGGCACCGCTCGTGACCGCCCAGCTCATGCACACGATCCGCTCCCTGTGCGAGTCCCGCGACCTCACGGTGATCCTCGTCGAACAGAACGCCTCGTCGGCACTGCGAATCGCTCATCACGCCGTGGTCTTGCACGTCGGCAGCGTGGTCGCGAACGACACCGCGTCAATCGTGGCGCAGGACGAGAATCTCCGTCAGTACTACCTCGGACTGGTGGAGTGATGGACCCATTCCTCACCTCTCGCATCGTGACGGACGTCCTGAGCGGTTTGACCAATGGCGTCACCTTCGGACTGGTGGCTCTCAGCCTCGTGCTCATCTGGCGTTCCACCGGCGTGCTGAACTTCGCTCAAGGCGCGATGCCGATGTTCGCCACCTACGTCGGCTTCGCCCTGTTGTCGTATCACTTCGGGTATTGGGCTTGCGTCGTGGCGTGCATCATCGCCGGACTCCTGCTCGGCGGTCTGACCGAGCGGATCCTCGTGCGAAGGCTCTACGGCAAGCCGGAAATTAATCCGATCGTGGTGATGGTCGGCTTCCTCATCGTGCTCGAGGCGGTCGCGGCCGCGATCTGGTCGTCGACGCCGCGCAGTTTGCCGAGCCCCTTCTCGTCGATCCACTGGCAACTGGCCGGCAAGCCCTTCGCGCTGTCGCCTTTCACGGTCTACGAGATCGCCACGGCGCTGGTGGTCATGGCCCTGGTGGCCGCGTTATTCCGATTTACGAAACTGGGGCTCCAACTACGCGCTTCGGCGTTGGCCCCGGAGGTGTCGCGTTTGCTGGGCGTGCGCGTGGGGCGGCTCCTCACGTTGGGATGGATGCTCTCAACCGCCGTGGGCGTCATCACCGCGATTCTGGTCTCGACGAATTTCTTTTCGGGACTGACGCCCACGGTGATGGACGGGATCTTCGCCTACGGCTTCATCGCTGCCGCCATTGGCGGTCTCGAGAGTCCCATCGGAGCAATCGTCGCCGGCGTCTTGCTCGGCATCGTCAATCAGTTCGTAACGGACTTCGTGAACCAGAACGCCGTCATCATGGTCGCTCTCGCCATTCTCGTCGTTTCGTTGATGGTACGCCCGAGCGGCGTCTTCACCAAGAGCATTCAGAGACGCGTCTGATGAAGTTCCTCGCCGCGCGCCGGGTGCCGACCGCCATCGCGGTCGCCATCGTCGTGACCATAATCACACTCGCGACCGCGTCGACCACGCGAGACGGAATCGCACTAAGCGTGGCCATCGACCTGGCCATCGCGTGCGCGTTCGCCATGCGCGTCCCGGGACTCAAGACCGGCCACCCCGTCGTCGCACGCGCGGTGCTGACGCTGCTTGGTCTCGACGCCGCCATCGTTCTGACCTTCTTCCTCAGCTCCAGCACAAACTTCAACCTCGCCACGGGTGCGGCGATGTCCATCGTGTTGCTCGGGCTCTCCTTCTTGACCGGCGCCTCGGGACAGATTTCACTGGGCAACGGAGCGTTCATGGGCGTCGGAGCCTTCACGATGGCGATCTGGGCAAATCATCACGCGGCGACGCCAATCGTCTTCTCACTCTTGATCGCGGTAGCCAGCGGTGCGCTCGTCGGACTTCTACTCGGACTCCCCGCAACGCGACTCCGCGGACCGTACTTGGCCGGCATGACCTTGGCCTTCGCCGTGGCATTCACATTCATCCTCAGTTCCTTCAGTTCTTGGACCGGCGGTGACTCGGGATTGCAGTTGCCGACCGCGTGGATAGCGCCGCGATGGCTCGACGGGTTCTTCCACGCCGGCACGTCGCCACTGACGACCACCACGCTCTATATCACCGACGTCGCCATCGTCGTGGCTGGCGTCGCGTTCTTCTTCATGGCCAATCTGTTCGCCAGTCGCACGGGACGATCGATGCGACTCATCCGTGACAACGATGTCGCCGCCGAACTCGTGGGGGTTTCCCTTCCGCGCGCCAGAGTTGTCGCGTTCATCGTCTCCTCGGCCTACGCCGCGCTCGGTGGGGCGCTGCTCACCGTGATCGACAATTCGGTCTCGCCGTCGACCTACACCTTCGCCCTGTCGGTCACGATCCTGTCGTTGATCGTCATCGGCGGCATCGGCACGATCTCGGGAGCCCTCATCGGGGGAGTCATTTATGCCTTTTCGACGAGCGTCATCTCGTGGCTAACGAACCACACGGGACTTAATCCTCAGGGTAACGTCGCGAGCCAACTCAACGGCATCATCTTCGGCGGCCTGTTGATTCTGACGATGCTCTTCGCCCCGTTCGGAATAGCCGGTGCCGTGCGACATCTCTGGCATCGAATGCGTTCTCGCAGCACGGGGTGACTTGCAACTACCTTGCCTGACGCCTACGCTCACGCCCTAAGAGTTCGAATAAAGGGGAGACACAAAGAATGACCACCACCAAGACACGTCGCGCAACGATTACCGGGACGGCGATGCTGCTGTGCCTAGGCCTCGTCACCGCCGGCACATCGATCGTCAGCGCCGGAGCGTCGAGCGCGAAGGTACCTGGCGTCACCGCGCACCAGATCACCTTCGGCGCGACCGAGCCCCTGACAGGTATCGCGTCCTCGGGCTACAACCAAGTGGCCAAAGCGGCCAACGCCGTCTTCAAGTACGTGGACAGTCACGGCGGCGTCTTCGGTCGCAAGATCAAGTACGTGATCAAGGACGACTGCTACGGCACCCCGGGCTTCGGCTGCACTGTCACCAACCCGAGCACGGCCACGGAGACGCACGCCCTGCTCGGCGTCCCGGTCTTCGCGACCGTCGGTTCCCTCGGCACGCCGACCCAGGACTCGGTGCGCGCCCTCCTGAAGAGCAACGGCGTACCGCAGTTGTTCGTTGCGTCCGGCTCGCGGGACTGGAACAACCCCCACACTTACCCGGGTCTTTTCGGGTGGCAGCCTAGTTACAACGAGGAGAGCAAGATCTTCGCGAAGTACATCAAGGCCACCTACCCGGGCGCCAACGTCTGCTTCTTAGGACAAGGTGACGACTTCGGCCAAGACGGACTGGCCGGTTTGGTTGCGGGCGGAGTAAAGCCACTCTCGTCAGACCTCTACTCGGTTCCCGACTTGGTGGCCACCAACGGCGCCTCGTTCGGACCGTACATCGCGGACTTCCAGGCCAAGAAGTGCACGGTCGTCGTCTTGGACACCATCCCCGGGGCGACTGACGCCGCGCTGGGCGCGGCCCTCCAGCTGGGCTACTCGCCGCAGTGGGTCATCTCGAGCGTCGGCTCGGACCCCCAGACGGTCGACGCTCCGTTCGTCGGCAAGGTTCCGACCGACCCTGAGGTCGGCGCCGTCACGTTCAGCTACCTGCCGACGACCACCACGAACAGTGCGTGGATCCCCTGGATCTACAAGGTCATCGAGGCCGACCCGGCCGACTTCCCGGGCTTCACGTCCACGAGCGTCCTTAACGGCAACATCGCCTACGGCGCGTCCTATGGCGTGGCGGTGGTGGAAGCGTTGAAGGCCACGGGAAAGAACCTCACCCGGGCCACCTTCTTGAAGACGCTCCAGAACGTCACGTTCGCCCAGACACCCTCACTGGTGCCGTTGCGCTACACGTCGTCCAACCACCAGGGCCTCAACGGTGGGTACCTCACGACGGTCATCAGCGCCTCGGCGACGAAGCCTCTCACCGGGACCGTGTACACCGCCGACAGCGGCGTGGACGGCAAAGTCGCCGTCGCCAAGACGTTGAGTCACGGCATTCCGGCCTGGCTCAAGTAACACGTTTCGTGCTCAACGCGTGCGACCCCGGTGCCGTGCACTGGGGTCGCACGCGTTTTGCGCAGCGTCGTGATGCATCTCGTACGTTTCGAAGTGCGCCCGGTTGATGGCCCGTCATCGCAGTCTGCGAAGCGAGTTGTACCGTGACGCTCGGCTCATGGGTAACGTCGAGGCGGCCTCGCACGGACCCCTCGCGTACGGCAAGCGCTACGCGCGTCGGAAGGTTTACGCCCGGACGAATTCATTCACCCGTTCGATACTTCGATCGATTTCGCTCAGCAAGTGACGGACTGATGCGCAGGCTCAACGCGCCGCGTCGATCATTCCTGAATGATCTCGAACGCGCGAAGTCCGCGAATCCTCTCTTGGCGGCGAGCACGAAGCTTTCGCTCGGAGAGTGGCGCTAATTCAACGTAGGAGCGCATGATCGAAGCGTTAAGTCGCTCCACCGTCACGAAGGGATTGGGGTCCTCGGGAATCACTTCGTCGATCAATCCGAGGTCCAGTTGATCCTTCGCCGTCGATCGCATGGTCGCGAGCGTCGTCTGTACTTCTTCGCGCGACGGGTTGGGCGTCTTATAGAGAATCGACGCGGCCGAGCGAGGTTCGGCGACGTAGGCCATTGCCTTCTCGAGCATGATCACGTGATCGGCCATGGGCGTCGTGGCCAGGCCACCGCCGCTGCCGAGCGCGCCGGCGACCAGCGAAATGACCGGTTCGGAGTAGTCGATACCTTTGAGAATCGATCGGGCGATCGCGCGCGACTGCCCTCGCCGCTCACTCTCGAGGGTCGGCTTCGCACCGAGCGTGTCGGTGACGAAAAGCGCCGGCAGATGGAGTCGCTCCCCCATCTCGAGCATTCGCTCCATGAAGGCAAAGTCCTCGGGACCGGGGTTGGAAGGCCGCTTGATGACGGTGTCGCCGAATCGTTGATACGACGGCTGCGTGCCCACGATCACGAACGGCTGGGCGCCAATCTTCGCGAAGGCGCCGACAATCGCCGGGTAGCGCTTGACTTCCGCCTCCTGGACGAAGTTGTAGACCGCCGTCGCCTCAGTGAAGGCGTAGCGAACAATGAACT
>DATCFS010000295.1:0-13570 GCA_036509375.1 Acidimicrobiales bacterium | reverse complement strand
TGCTCGAGTTCGAAGACGGGACGCTCGGCCTCGCGATGAACCTCGATGAGGACACGATCGGCGCCGTCGTGCTCGGTTCGGTCGACACCATTGAGGAGGAGCAGGTCGTGCGAGCGACCGGCCGGATCCTCAACATGCCCGTCGGCGACGCCCTGCTCGGCCGCGTCGTGAACGCGATCGGCGCGCCGATCGACGGCAAGGGACCGCTCGTCAATCCCAAGCAGCGCCGCATGGAGATCCAGGCTCCGGGCATCACCGGGCGCCAACCGGTCTCCGAACCTCTCCAGACCGGTATCAAGGCCATCGACGCCATGACGCCCATCGGTCGCGGCCAGCGCGAACTGATCATCGGCGACCGCAAGACCGGCAAGACGACCGTGGCAATCGACACGATTCTGAACCAGAAGGGTCAGGGCGTGAAGTGCATCTACGTGGCGATCGGTCAGAAGAACTCGTCCGTCGCCCAGACCGTGAAAGTCCTCGAGGACTTTGGCGCCTTGTCGTACACCGTCGTCGTCGTGGCGTCCGCGGGCGACCCGGCACCGTTCAAGTTCCTCGCCCCCTACGCTGGGTGCGCCATTGGCCAAGAGTGGATGGACAACGGCGAGCACGCGCTCGTCGTCTACGACGACCTCTCCAAGCAGGCCGAGGCCTACCGACAGATCTCGCTCTTACTGCGTCGTCCGCCGGGTCGCGAGGCCTACCCCGGCGACGTCTTCTACCTGCACAGCCGTCTCCTCGAGCGCGCCGCCAAGTTGAGTGACGAGCGCGGTGGCGGCTCGCTCACGGCACTGCCCATCATCGAGACGAAGGCCGGTGACATCTCGGCCTACATCCCGACCAACGTGATCTCGATCACTGACGGACAGATCTTCCTCCAGTCCGACCTCTTCTACTCCGGTGTGCGTCCCGCCATCGACGTGGGTAACTCGGTGTCGCGCGTCGGTGGCGCCGCTCAGATAAAGGCAATGCGATCGGTCGCGGGCACCCTCAAGATCGACCTCGCCCAGTTCCGCGACCTCGAGTCGTTCGCGACGTTCGGTTCGTAACTGGACAAGTCGTCCCAGCGTCAGCTCGACCGTGGCTACCGCCTCACCGAACTGCTGAAGCAGGGCCTGAACGCGCCGATGCCCGTTGAAGAGCAGGTGATCGCCATCTACGCCGGTACCAAGGGGTGGATCGACGAGGTCCCCGTCGAGGACGTGCGTCGCTTCGAGTCCGAGTTGTTGACCAACTTCCGCGCGCAACACCAGGACTTGCTGTACGCGATCCGCGAAACAGGTGCTTTGCCGGAGAGCACCGCGCTCGACGCAGCGATGCAGTTGTTCGTGAACTCCTTCGCCGTCACCACGAAGTAACGACGGACGATCTAGGGAGAGAGGAGGAGACATGGCCGGTGGACAGGAACGAATCCTGCGTCGACGTATCAAGTCGGTGCAGTCAACACGCAAGATCACTAAGGCCATGGAACTCATCGCCGCCTCGCAGATCTCTCGGAGCCAGGCGCGGATCATCGCGAATCGTCCCTATCGAAACGGCATGCGACGGATCATCGTCGAGGCCGCCAAAGGCGACCCGGCCGCGGCCGCCAAGCTCCTCGTCACACCCGAGCACGTTGAGTCAGCGATCGTGCTCGTCCTCACCGGCGACCGCGGTCTCTCGGGGGCCTACAACTCAGCGGCGCTTCGCGCCGGCGAGCGACTCGTGCGAAAGCTCGAGAGCGAAGGCACGAGTGCGCGTCTCTTCAGCGTCGGCAAGAAGGCCGGAGCGTTCTATCGCTTCCGCGGCATCGAACTCGTTGACGGATTTGCGGGCATGTCTGACCGCCCGACCTTCGAGGACGCCCGACGAATCGCGGCAGCGGTGGCGGCGCCCTTCATCGCTGGTGATGCGCAGCAGGTCCTGTTGGTCTCGACCCGTTTCCTCTCCGCCGCGACCCAGAGCGTCCAGGTCGATCAGTTGTTGCCTCTTCCAAAGCCCGAGATCGAGGACGAGGAGAGTGACCACGTCTTGAAGGGCTACACCGAATTCGAGCCCGAGGTCGCCCAACTCCTCCAGACACTGGCCCCGAAGGCACTCGAGAGTGAGATCTTCACCGCGCTGCTCGAGGGCGCTGCCTCGTTTCACGTCAGCCAGCAGCGCGCCATGGCGGCCGCCACCGACAACGCCGATGAACTCGGACAGAACCTCAGTCGCATCATGAACCGGGCCCGCCAGGACTCGATCACCACCGAAATCATGGAAATCGTGGGCGGCGCTGAAGCGCTCCGCTCGGGAAAGTGAGAAACAAATGACCATCGCTCCAGACAAGACCGCACTCGAAACCGGGCGGGTCGTCGCCATCGCCGGTCCCGTGGTGGACGTGGAGTTCCCGCCGCACTCGTTGCCTGAGATCAACCACGCCATTGAAGTCGACATCGTCATTGACGGCGAGACCATCACCGTCACCGGCGAAGTCGCCCAGCAGATCGGCGAAGGTCGCGTTCGCTGCGTCTGCATGAAACCAACTGACGGACTCGTTCGTGGCGCGGTCGTTCGTCAAACCGGCCGCGGTATCACGGTGCCCGTCGGCGACGCTGTCCTCGGTCACGTGTTCAACGTGATCGGCGAGTCGCTCGACACGTCAGACATCGGACCGGTCGAGGACTTCTGGGAGATTCATCGCAGTGCACCGGCCTTCGATCAACTCGAGCCACGTGCGACGATGTTCGAAACGGGCATCAAGGTCGTCGACCTCCTCGCTCCGTACGTGCAGGGCGGCAAGATCGGACTCTTCGGGGGAGCGGGCGTTGGTAAGACCGTCCTCATCATGGAGATGATCCGCCGAGTGGCCGAACTGCACGAAGGTGTCTCGGTCTTCGCGGGCGTCGGCGAGCGTACCCGTGAGGGCACCGACCTCCTCCTCGAGATGCGTGAGTCGGGCGTCATTGAAAAGACCGCGCTCGTCTACGGCCAGATGGACGAGCCGCCGGGCGTGCGCCTTCGTGTGGCACTCGCCGCGCTCACGATGGCCGAGTACTTCCGCGACGTGAAGAACCAGGACGTGCTGCTCTTCGTCGACAATATCTTCCGCTTCGTGCAGGCCGGCTCGGAGGTCTCGACCTTGCTCGGTCGAATGCCGAGCGCGGTGGGTTACCAGCCCACGCTGGCTGACGAGATGGGTGAACTCCAAGAGCGCATCACCTCGACCAGAGGTCGTTCGATTACGTCGCTCCAGGCCGTGTACGTGCCGGCGGACGACTACACCGACCCCGCCCCCTTCACGACGTTCACGCACCTTGACGCGACGACCGAGCTCAGTCGTCAGATCGCGGCGCTGGGTATCTATCCGGCGGTTGACCCCCTCACCTCGACGTCGAACATCCTGGCGCCCGAGATCGTTGGCGACCGTCACTACGCCGTCGCGCGCCAGACACAACAAATTCTTCAGCGCAACAAGGAACTCCAAGACATCATTGCGATCCTTGGACTCGATGAACTCTCCGAAGAGGACCGCATCACTGTCACCCGAGCGCGCAAGATCCAGCGCTTCCTCTCCCAGCCGATGTTCGTCTCCAAGGTCTTCACGGGCATTGACGGCATCAACGTGCCGGTCGCTGAGACGGTGGAGTCCTTCGAGCACTTAGTGAACGGCGACCTCGACGCATTCCCGGAGCAGGCGTTCTTGAACGTGGGCGGCGCCTCGGACGTCGAGCGCAAGGCCGCTGAGCTCGCGAAGGAATAGTCATGGCAACGCTCAAGGTTGAGATCGTGACGCCGGAGGCGCCGCTGTGGGTCGGTCAGGCGACCGAACTCGTGGCGCGTTCATCCGAAGGTTGGTTCACGGTCCTGCCCGAGCACATGGACATGGTGGGCGACGTCGTCTCGAGCGTCGTTCGCGTGGGAACTGACGAAGGCGAGATCGCCATTGCGGTCCACGGCGGCTTCTTCCAGGTCGGCCCGGGCGAAACTGACGATGAGACACTCGCGACCGTGCTGGCCGGTATTGCCGAGCGCGTCGACGAGATCGACGTCGCGCGTGCGCAGGCGGCGAAGGCCGCCGCCGAAGCCGAGATCGCTGCCGACGTTCGTAACGATCAAGAGACCGCCGAGAGCACGCTGGCGAAAGCGGCGCTCGAACGGGCCGAACTTCGACTGAGTGCGAGGGCGTGATGCGACTAGCGGACCGAATCGAAGCGACGGGCGTAAAGCACTGGGGTGCGAAGTACACCGAGCGGGCTACCTACGGCGATGAGATCGCCGATCAATACGGCAGGGCGCAAATTTGGAAACGCATCACGTGGGCCTTCTATCTCGTTGGTCTGGCGCTGATGTTCGCGCCAGACGGTCACACGCTGCAGTACGTGGGTTGGATGGTCTCAACCGTTGGACTATTCCCGTTGGTCTGCTGGTTAGCTGAGCGCTTCAAATTCCGCAAAGCCGTCAAGGTGCTTACCGAGTCGTAATCACCG
Organism: Acidimicrobiales bacterium; assembly: GCA_036509375.1. Classification (GTDB taxonomy): domain Bacteria; phylum Actinomycetota; class Acidimicrobiia; order Acidimicrobiales; family RAAP-2; genus RAAP-2. The sequence continues at coordinate 9,119 of DATCFS010000295.1, read as the reverse complement.
GGCGCTGACGTAGTCCAGCAGGTCCTTCTTTTCGTGTTCGAGCTCGTCGAAACGGGCCTTGACGACGTCGCCGATTGAGATCATTCCCACGAGTTGGTTGTCGTGGACGACCGGTACGTGCCGGATTCGACGCTCGGTCATGATGCCCATCAACTTCGTGACGGTGGTCGTCTCGTCGCAGGTCTGCACGTCACTCGTCATGAGTTCCGAGACCTTCATGTCGAGCGCCTCGGCACCACTGGTCGCGAGGGCGCGAACGGCGTCGCGCTCCGAGAAGATGCCCACGAGCGGGGGCGTGGGGCCGGTCACGATCAATGCGCCGATGCCGCGCTCCTTTAACAAGAGCAACGCGTCATTCACTGTTCGCTCCTGGGAAATGGTTGCCACGACCTGACTCTTGTTTGCTAAAAGATTCGATACGAGCACTGCAACCTCCTTGTCGTGACGCGTTCGCGTCAGAGTCCGTTGGGCTCTATCTCGGACGTTACGACGAGGTCACCAGTGACGCAACAAAAATGCTGAGAGAAAACCCTGATGAAGGAATCTTTGTGAACAATCAATCAAGGCCTAGAAGCCGGCCGACGTGAACTCTTCGAGCTTGTTGTGGCGGTGGAATGTCTCGACGGTACGTACCGTTCCGGAACGTGAACGCACGACCATTGATTGCGTGGTCGCACCAAAGTCGTGAAAACGCACGCCGCGTAGGAAGTCGCCGTCGGTGATCGCGGTCGCGGAGAAGAAGCAGTTGTCACTAGCGACGAGGTCGTCGGTCATGAGCACCCGTGAGAAGTCGTAGCCGAGCGATTCAGCGAGTTTCTTCTCTTCTTCATCGCGCGGATGGAGCAGCCCTTGGATTTCGCCGCCCAGCCCCTGGAGTGCCGCGGCGGCGATGACGCCCTCGGGTGTACCGCCGATGCCGAAGAGCACGTCAGCTCCGGAGTTGGGCCAGCCGGTCGCGATCGCACCGGCGACGTCACCGTCGGAGATCGAGAGCACGCGCGCCCCGGCTTCGCGAACTTCGGCGAGGAGCAGTTCGTGTCGGGGGCGGTCGAGAATAACGACACCGAGTTCCTGGACCGGCTTCTTCAGGCGCTTGGAGAGTTCTTTGAGATTGTCGGTCGCTGACGCGTTGATGTCGACGGAGCCTCGACCGCGTGGACCGACCGCGACCTTCTTCATGTACACGCACGGACCGGGATTGAACATCGTGCCACGCTCCGAGAGTGCAATCACCGCCAATGCGCCGTTGCGGCCCATGGCGGTGAGCGTCGTGCCGTCCACGGGGTCGACCGCGATGTCGACCCTCGGGGGTCGACCGTTGCCAATGTGCTCGCCGTTGTAGAGCATGGGCGCTTCGTCCTTCTCGCCTTCGCCAATCACAACGACGCCGTCCATGGCAACCCCGCCCAGCACGAAGCGCATCGCGTCGACGGCCGCACCGTCGGCCGCGTTCTTGTCGCCGCGTCCGGCCCATCGGGCGGCGGCAATCGCCGCGGCCTCGGTCACACGAATCATCTCGAGCGCGATATTGCGATCGGGCTTGTGAGGTTGCAGCACGAGGCCAGCGTATCGGTCTTCACTCCTTTCATCTCTAGTCCGGAGCCATTTCACCGGAACGGCAATACTTGAAGGGTGACATCACTGGTTGTTAAGCCCGCTGGAGCCCTCGAGGGTGAGGTGCAGGCATTTGGAGCGAAGAACGCGGTCTTAAAAGAGATGGCGGCCTGTCTTTTGGCGACCGGCGAGCACCAACTCACGAACGTTCCCGCCATTACCGACGTCGGCGTCATGAGCGAACTTTTGGAGGCGCTCGGCTGTACGGTCACGACGCCGCGCGAGCACGAACTGTCGATCTCGGTGCCCGACTGCGACGGCATCAATCCCGTGGCCCCGGCGCGCCTCTTTGAAGCAATGCGGGCCTCCATCGTGATCCTGGGACCACTGCTTGCGCGGTGCGGACGCGCGGACATGGCCCTGCCCGGTGGCGATGACTTCGGACAGCGACCAATTAACTTCCACACCGACGGACTCACCGCCATGGGCGCGACCTTCCACAACGATCGAAATTCCATTCGGGCGACGACCGATCGTCCTCGTCTTCGAGCGACGCGGATCACGCTCGAATACCCGAGCCACACCGCCACCGACAATCTCTTAATGGCGTGCGTGCTCGCCGATGGACGATCGGTGATCGACAACGCGGCGCGTGAGCCCGAGGTCGAAGATCTCGGACGTCAGTTAATCGCCATGGGCGCGCGCATTGAGGGCCTCGGCACCTCGCGACTCACGATCGATGGCGTGGCCGAACTGAGCGCCGCGTCCCACCGAGTCGTAACGGACCGTGTCGTCTCAGCGACCTATCTAGCGTCGGGCCTCATCACGCGTGGCGAGGTTCGCGTGCTGGACGCGCACCCCGAACACATGGAGATGTTGCTGCGAAAGATCGAAGCGATGGGCGGGGAAGTGGATGTGAACGGTGTCGGAGTCGCCGCGCGCGGTCCGTCGTCGCTGAAGGCCTGTGACGTTGCCACGTTGCCCTATCCCGGCGTCGCGACTGATTACAAGCCCCTCATCACCACGATGTTGAGTGTCGCGGACGGCGTCTCCGTCGTGACCGAAAATCTCTTCGTCGGTCGCTTTCGCTACGTGGACGAATTGGTTCGACTGGGCGCGAGCATCACGACCGAAGGGCATCACGCAATGATCCGCGGCGTCGATCACCTCACCGGCAGTTCGGTGCACGCGAGTGATATTCGTGCGGCGGCGGCCCTCATTCTCGCGGGACTGGTCGCCGAAGGCGAGACGACGGTCACGGGCCTTGAGCACATGGACCGCGGTTACGACAACTTCGTGGGACGACTCAGCTCCCTCGGTGCCAATATCGAGCGCTATCCGTGATCTCGCGCGACCCCGTTGAGTTGGTGGCGCAAGCGGCGAGTGGGTCGCGCACTGCATTGGCGCGCCTCCTCACCTTCGTCGAATCGGGCGGCCCGCCCCAACTCGAAACGGCCGCCTTGGCCTACCGCACGCCCTCGCCCTACGTCGTGGGCATCACTGGGCCGCCCGGCGCCGGCAAGTCGACCCTGACCGATCAACTCATCACGACCGTCCTCGACAAGGGATCCTTCAACGGGTTGGACGCGTTCCACGAGGTGAGCGTGCTCTGCATCGATCCCAGTTCGCCCTTTACGGGCGGCGCAATCCTCGGCGACCGAATTCGCATGCAGGGACACGCGACCAACGAACACGTCTTTATTCGGTCCATGGCGACGCGCGGTCACCTCGGTGGCCTCTCGCTGGCGGTCCCCGACGCCGTGCGCGTGCTCGGTGCGGCAAAATTTCGCCTCGCCCTGATCGAGACGGTGGGGGTCGGACAGATGGAAGTGGAGATCGCGTCGACCGCCGACACCACGATCGTGGTGGTTAATCCCGGCTGGGGCGACGCCATGCAGGCGAACAAGGCCGGCCTCTTGGAGGTGGCCGACATCTTCGTGATCAACAAGGCCGATCGACCAGGGGTTCGAGAGACCCGCCGCGACCTCGAGCAGATGCTCGACCTCGGCGGCGAACACGCGTGGCGTCCCGTCATCCTCGACGCGGTCGCGACGACCGCGACGGGCATTGACGAACTCTGGGAGGCCATCGTCGCGCATCGCAAGTTCATTGAGGTCGGCCGTTTGGACGAGCAGCGTCGCGCGCGGGTTCGTGTCGAGCTCGACAAGGTCTTGACGGCAATGGTGCGTTCGCGCATCGGCGCCCTCGCGCACGGCGAGGCCTACGAGGAACAGGTGAACGCGCTGCTCGCCGACGAGACCGATCCCTATCACGCGGCGGCGTTGCTGTTGGGCGACGAATGATCGCCAACTCCGTCCCCTACGATCTGGTCTTTCTCGTCCACACCGTCGCCGCCGTCGACACGATCATTGTCTTCGTCGTGATGCGCTCGGCCGCTCAGGCGGTCGCGCGTGGTGGCGACGAAGCGGTGCAACGCAAGAGGTTTCCCTCGCGACGGAATTGGGCGGCGCGCGTGCTGCACGTCTTGCCGATTACCGGTCTGATCATGTCACTCAGTGGCAACAGTTCAGTCTCACTGACCAAGCCCTGGATCATCGTGGGACTGGTGACCTACCTCGCGGCGGCGGGGCACCTCGAAGCGAGGACGTTACCCCAGGAGCGGGCCACCGGTGAAGTCATCGCCCACGACGGCGTCGCGACACCGGAACGGGGACGTGCACTCACTCGATCGATTGACACCTTGTTGGCCCTCATCGCGGTGGCCCTGATTGCGATGCTGGTGCAATTTTAAAGAAACGACGCGTGGCCGACCATGCCGGCCGCGACCGTGGCGTTGGTCGCCTCGTCAATCAACACGAAGCTGCCGGTGACCCGGTTGGCGCGGTAGGCGTCGACCACCAAAAGATCGGCCGTCTGCAACGTCGCGAGTCCGATGTCGTTGGTGTTGAGCGACGTTGACTCGTCGATGTCGAGTTTCTCAATGTCGATCACGCCGTTAATGATCTTCACGCGCACCGGCGTCACCTTCGACGTGTGCTTCAGTCGTAGTCGTTGACCGATCACGAGCGGCTTTTCGCCGAACCAGCAGATCGTCGTCATTAGTTCGTTCGTGACCCGGGGCAAGGGAGCGGTCGCGATGAGGTCGCCGCGTCCGGCGTTGGTTTCGGCAGCCAGTCCCACGTCGGCGGCCAGTCCAACCGTGGCGCTCTCAAGCTCGTCGCCCCCGAAGTTGAGCGACGTGATCGTCGTTTCGACGTTCGACGGCAGCAGCGTGACCCGGTCACCGACGTGCAGCGTGTCGCCGTTCACCATGCCGGCGTAGGTACGGCCGCCGCCCGGTTGGCGAAGCACCCACTGGATGGGCAGACGCGCACCCTGGGTCGTCGTGTGCTCCCACGCCCCCGCTTCGCTCGCTTCGAGCGCGTCAAGGACCGTCGGGCCGTCGTACCAGGGGAAGTTGTTGGAGGCCTCGACGACGTTGTCGCCGAGGAGCGCCGAGACGGGGATGATCGAGACCGACGTGAAGTCCAGTTCTCGCGACAAAGTCTGAAGTTCGTCCACGACGCGGTCGAAGGCGTGTTGCGACCAGTCGACGGCGTCCATCTTGTTCACGGCGACGATGATGGAGCGCACGCCGAGCAGGGCGGCGATGCAGAGGTGGCGACGGGTCTGTTCCTTGAGGCCCGACGCGACGTCGAGGACCGCGAGCGCGAGGTCGGCCGTCGAGGCGCCGGTCGCCATGTTGGCGGTGTACTGCACGTGTCCCGGGCAGTCCGCGATGATGAATTTTCGGGTCGGCGTCGTCGCGTAGCGGTACGCCACGTCAATCGTGATGCCCTGTTCGCGTTCGGCGCGTAGTCCGTCGGTCACGAAACTCAGGTCGAGGTCGCCCACGCCGCGCTTCTCGGAGGCGGCGGCTACGGCGTCGAGTTGATCGTCGAAGAGCTGACGGGTATCAACGAGCAGGCGACCGATGAGCGTCGATTTTCCGTCGTCCACCGATCCGATCGTCGCGAGTCGCAGGAGATCCTTCGTCGTGACCTGCATGTCTAGAAGTACCCTTCGCGCTTGCGATCTTCCATGGCCGTCTCGGAGAACTTGTCGTCGGCGCGCGTGGCGCCACGTTCGGACACGTTGGCCAACGCAACCTCGTCGATGATGGACTCGAGCGTGGCGGCGTCGGAGAGAACGGCACCGGTGCAGTTGGCGTCACCGACCGTGCGAAAGCGTACGGTCAGTCGCTGCACCGTCTCCGTGTCGCGCGGCTCAACGAAGGGACCGACCGCGAGGTACATACCGTCGCGCAGGATGACGTCACGTTCGTGCGCGAAATAGATCTCCGGGAGGGCCATCGCTTCACGTTGGATGTACTGCCACACGTCGAGCTCGGTCCAGTCCGAGAGTGGGAACGCGCGCACGTGCTCGCCGGGGTTCACCTTGCCCTGGTAGAGCTGCCAGAGTTCGGGACGTTGCTTTCGAGGGTCCCACTGGCCGAAGGTGTCGCGGAAGGAGAGAATCCGTTCCTTGGCGCGGGCCTTGTCCTCGTCACGTCGGGCGCCGCCGAAGGCGGCGTCGAACTCGTTGTCGTTGATGGCGTCGAGCAGCGTGACGGTTTGGAGCCGATTCCTCGAACCCATTTCGCCGGGATCGACAACCTTGCCTTCGTCAATCGAGTCCTGCACTTTGGCGACCACCAAGCGGGCGCCGACGCGCTCGACGGTCGAGTCGCGAAACGTCAGCACCTCGGGGAAGTTTTGACCGGTGTCGATGTGCATGACGGGGAAGGGAAGTTGTTGGGGCGCGAAGGCCTTGACCGCGAGGTGCAACAGCACCGCCGAGTCCTTGCCGCCGGAGAAGAGCAGGACCGGTCGTTCACACTCGGCGACGACCTCTCGGAGAATAAAGATGGCGTGGGACTCAAGCAGGTCGAGGTGGTCGGTGGTGTGGGAAGTGCGCAAGGGTGTCGTCGTCATAGTCCGTTGGGTCTCCGTATATCCTAGTAAAACAGTCGAGAATGTAAGGCGGCCGACCGAATGCCAGTGATTACTCCCACCGGTGACCTCATCGATGAGCTCGAAGCGGTGAACGAGTGTTTCGAGCGATCGACGCCATTGCAGATTCTGCAGTGGACGTTCGAACGCTTCAATGACGACGTCGCCATGGCGTGTTCGTTTGAAGACGTCGCGCTGTTGCATATGGTTCATCAACTTCGCCCCAATTCTGAAATCATCTTCCTCGACACCGAGGGCCACTTTCCCGAAACACTCGAATTCGCGTCACGTATCGAGCGCGAATGGTCGCTCAACGTGACGCGCACGAAGCCCGGCCCCGACGCAAATGAGTGGCCGTGCGGCACCGAGAAGTGCTGCCAAGTGCGCAAAGTTGAACCACTTGGTCGAGCGGTGCAGGGCCGTCAAGCGTGGATCACGTCGGTGAAACGGGTGGACGCACCGTCGCGTGCCAACATGAAAACCCTGATGTGGGATGAGAAATTTAATCTCGTCAAAGTCAATCCTTTGGCGACGTGGACCGACGACGATGTCGCGTACTACTTGACCTCCAATAACCTGCCCGAACACCCCCTCTGGGCGCAGGGTTACGCGTCGATTGGATGCGCGGCGATGACCGAGAAACCACTCGTACCGGGTGACCGGCGATCGGGTCGTTGGGTCGGTGCCGACAAAGAGGAGTGCGGCCTCCACGAGGCGTAACATCCACCAAAAACCCTGTAATCGCCTGTAACTTTGACTGCAATGTCAAGGTGGCGTGTCGTGGGGTTGGTCGGATGCTTCTAATAATCCTCGCCATTTTCTGGTTGGCGCTATTGGCGCCCATGGCGATCCGGCGGCTCCGAGACGGTGGTGCCGAACGCTCGATTCAGTCCTTCCACGCCGAACACGAGGTTCTGAGCCGCCAGGAGTATGCGGTCTCGCCGGCCCATCGGTTGGACCGGTCCGACGAGACGGAGTCGACCGTCACGGACGCGATCCACCGTCCCCGTCTCACTGTCGTTCACGCCGACGACACCTACCGCTCACTGGAGTCTCGAAGTTCGTGGGACGAGTGGGCGAATGACTACGACTACGACGACGAGCCGTCCCACGATCGACAAATGAATCGCTACGCGCAGGCCTACGCATCGGCGCCTAGTGAAACCAACGTGACGCAAACGTACGAAGCCCCAATTCGACGTCGTTCGATGCATTCGCGTCGCAAGATGATGTTCACGAGACTCGTGGCGTTCGCACTCGTGATATCGATCCTTGCCTTCGTCGCGAACTACGCGCTGGTGATGGATTTGGCCATCCTTTCGTGGGTGTGCGTATTGTCCTTCGTGGCGATGGCGCTCCTCGCCGTCAGTCAGGGGTTCCTGGACGAATCGTCACTGCCGTTGAGCTTCCTCCAGACGCGCTCTCTCGCCACCGTCCAGCCTCTCTACAATGACGACTACCGCGACGACAACGAAATCGACGACTACTACGACGATGACGAAGATGACGATCAATGGGAACGCCTCTCACAGCCACGAAGGGCGTTCGGCTAAAGTTAAAGCCTCTTCGGGGGTGTAGCTCAATTGGTAGAGCGCTACGTTCGCAATGTAGAGGCAGTGGGTTCGAATCCCATCACCTCCACCGATTGGGCTCCAACTCATTTTGGGCATCGCGTGTGAGAACTCTTGCAATGTCGACCACGTTGAAGGAGGGGAACTAACTGAGCCTCAGGTGCAACGTCGCCTGCGTGATGGTCGGGTCTGGCTGGTAGGCGCCAGTAATGGTGTCAATCAATCCGACGAAGCTCGTGTCCGCGGCCAAGGCGTGCTGTGCAGTTTCGTACGCCGCAATGTTCTTGTAGCTCGCGATCCAGATGACCGCGCCGTAGGGACCAGTCTGGCTCGCGAGGAATCCTGTGGAACCGCCAGTCGCCTTTTCCACCGCTTGGGCAATCTCGATGCCGCCCATCATCCCGCGCGCGAAGTTCCCCGGCGCGCACACGGCGGAGACGGTGCCCACGTACGTCGCATCGTCGGACGGGGCGTTTCCTTCATAGACCGTCTCGTACAGCGTGTCATTTATCGGACCGTTCACGAACTCAACGCCTTGCCCGACGAGCGCCAGGTACTTGGCGTTCGTGTTCACGCTCGCAAAACCCTTTTCAACGGCGCTCAAATCCTCCCACCACGACGTCCACGTGACGTTGCCGACACCTGGTGATAGGACCGTGGTCCAAACCGCTACCTCGTTGCCCAGACCTGCCGCGGCGGCAGCGCCAATCTCGACGGCCCACTTCTGAGCGTCTAGCCCCCTCAAGTTGGCTTGCCTTGCTAATAAATACATAATCCCCCCTTTATGCCGACGCCACTTGACGCCTCCGGGGAACATAGAGCAAATTTCTCCGCCGCGCTCGAGGAGGGAATGGACGACACGCATCGCGCGTGATGTATGTCCCTCGTACGAGGCTGTCGGTCTAGGTGCCCGCTAAGGACAGTCCGATCGTCTGCCACTTCACGGATGCGGCGAGGGTCCAGTTGGCGCTCACCGTGGCCGGTGTGGCGACGATCTGGGTCGCGACGCTCTCGCCCCAGGAGTAGACGAAGGCGCCCGCGT